>JAFYRC010000182.1 GCA_017547065.1 Tidjanibacter sp. | reverse complement strand
TGATGGTCTTACCCTCATACTTCACGCTATATGCACCAATGTGCTGGGTAATACCACCCGCCTCACCGGCGATAACGTTGGTCTTACGGATGTTGTCCAACAGCGAGGTCTTACCGTGGTCAACGTGACCCATTACGGTAACAATGGGGGGACGCTCCATCATATCCTCGTCCTTGTCGGCCACATCCTCAATAGCCTCCTGAATGTCGACGCTCACGAACTCAACCTTGAAGCCATACTCCTCGGCCACAATCACGAGTGCCTCTGCATCCAGACGCTGGTTGATGGACACCATCAAGCCGAGGTTCATACAGGTGGTGATAACGTCGGTCACACCCACGCTCATCATCGTTGCGAGGTCGCTTACGGTCACAAACTCGGTGAGTTTGAGCACCTTGCTCTCGTTCATCGACTGCTCGAACTCGGCCTCCATACGCTCGGCTACTGCCTGGCGTTTCTCCTTACGGTACACAGAACCTTTGCTCTTGGCACCCTTGGCGGTGAGCCTTGCAAGGGTGTCCTTAATCTGCTTCTGCACCTCCTCGTCGCTCACCTCGGGGCGAACAACTGGCTTTGGTGCGGGTTTCTGTTTGTTCTTCTTATCCTTCTTGGACATAGGCTGATTGTTGCCACCACCCTGCTGGCCGCCCTGCTGAGGCTTGCCACCGTGCTGGGGCTTACCACCACCCTGCTGGGGTTTGGTGATATCCACCTTGTCCTTGATACGTTTACGCTTCTCGCGGTGCGAATCGCCACCCTTGCGGAAGCTGTCTACGTCAATCTTACCCAACACCTTGGGACCCGACAGCTCGGTGCTCTCCACACGGAAAACATCGGTGCTCTCGGCCACCCTCTCATCGTAGGTCTTAACCTGAGCCTCCTTGTTTGCCACGGGAGCCTTGGGAGCCTCCTCCCTGGGTGCCTCTACCTTCTGGGGCTTGGGAGCAACAACCTCCTTGGGCTGCTCGGCCTTGGGTGCAGGTGCGGGCTCTGCTTTAACCTCCACCTTGGGTGCGGGGGCCTGTTTAACTTCCACCTTGGGAGCCGGCGCAGCGGGTTGCTCGCTTGCGGGCTTCACCTCGGCCTTCTTTACGGGCTCGGCAGGTGCCTCCTTCTTCTTGGGTTCGAGGTCAATCTTACCCAACACCTTGGGGCCACCCACCTGGGCGGGTGCCTCGGGTGCAGGTGCAGGCGCCGCAGCGGGTGCAGCGGGTGCAGCCACAGTGGTGCTCTTGATTACGACCTCCTCCTTGAAGCTATCGGTCTGCGCGGGTGCGTCCTTGCGGTCGTGGAGCGACACGCTCTCCTGTTTGAGGTTGATGCGCTCACGAAGGTTCTCCCTCTCTCCACCGAGGTGACTACCACCAAACTCCTTCTCCAAAATCTCATAGACATCGCTCTCCACCAACGTATTGGGGGCTACATCCGTGATACCTTTCTTGTTCAGGAATTCAACAATGGTACCCAAACCTACCTTGAACTCTCTTGCAACCTGTACGAGTCTCAGTTTTTTCTCCATTTGCTATATTTGTTTTTATTTATTTTTCATCTACCGTCGACCGACAACCGTCGACCGACACTTTTTTGCTATTGGCTGTTGGCCTTACTCTGCTTTAACAGACCCCTCCGCCCTATGGGCACCTTCCCTAACTTTGGGGAAGAGTGGTCGGAAGGCTTCCGAAAGTTTGAAAGAACAACGAGCTTCCATCTGCACAAGGCGGGCAACGCCTGCGAGTGCATTTCGTGTGGGATGCGTCCTCACATTTGCTGTATATTGCGAAGTGCCTACACCTCACGCAACTACCTGCGAGTGCATACCGTGTGGGATGCGTTCTCACATTTGCTGTATATTGCGGAGGGTTTTTTGTGCCACGCAAAGGAGCAAGTCCGCAGTTTGTTATCACAAATGAGGAACTTGCGAGCTGAAGGGTGGTGCAAAAAACACCCGCAAGATGCAGCAAATTACTCGAATTCGGCGCGAAGTATACGAACAACCTCCTCAATAGTCTCCACCTCGAGGTCGGTACGCTTTGCAAGCTCCTCTACGGAGTACTCCAAAACGCTCTTTGCGGTGTCGCAACCAATGCCGTGGAAGGTGTCGATGATCCACTGATCAATCTCGTCAGCGAACTCTACAAGGTCAACATCCTCCTCGTCGGTATCACGGAATACGTCAATGTCGTAGCCGGTGAGCATTACAGCCAAGCGGATATTCAAACCACCCTTACCGATAGCGAGCGAAACCTCGCTGGGTTTGAGGTAAACAGCCGCAGTCTTCTTAGCCTCATCGATGGTGATAGAGGTGATCTTTGCGGGGTTGAGCGCCCTCTGAATGAGGAGCGAGGTGTTGGAAGTCCAGTTCACAACGTCGATATTCTCATTACGGAGCTCCCTAACGATGGAGTAGATACGCGAACCCTTCATACCCACGCAAGCACCTACGGGATCGATGCGGTCGTCGTAGGACTCAACAGCAACCTTAGCCCTCTCGCCGGGGATGCGAACAATCTTCTTGATGGTAATCAGACCGTCGAAAATCTCAGGTACCTCCTGCTCAAAGAGCCTCTCGAGGAACTCGGGCACGGTACGCGAAAGGATAATCACGGGGTTGTTGTTGCGCATCTCAACCTTCGAAACGATAGCCTTGATGGGGTCGCCCTTGCGGAAGAAGTCGCTGGGAATCTGCTCGCTCTTGGGCAATACGAGCTCGTTGTCGTCGTCATCCAACACAAGCATCTCCCTTTTCCATACCTGGTAAACCTCACCGGTGATAATCTCTCCTACCTTCTCGCTATACTTCTTGAAGAGGTTTGCCTTCTCCAAGTCGAGGATGCGGGATGCGAGGTTCTGACGGAGCGAAAGCACCGCACGACGACCGAAGGAAGCCATGTCGATCTGGTCCGAAACCTCCTCGCCTACCTCATAGGTGGGGTCGAGTTTGCGAGCCTCGGTGAGCGAAATCTGCTGGTTGGGATTCTCCACAGCGTCATCCTCTACAATGATACGGTTGCGCCAAATCTCAAGGTCACCCTTCTCGGGGTTGATAATCACGTCAAAGTTTTCGTCAGTCTCATAGGTTTTCTGGAGGTGGTGACGGAACACATCCTCCAAAACACCAATCATCGTACTCTTGTCGATGTTCTTCAATTCTTTGAACTCTGCAAAGTTGCTAATCAAATTCTCCATTGCTTGGTTTTTTTATATTGTTTTTTGTCTAACGTCTAAAGTCAAAAGTCTGGCGACTTTTTTTTCAATTCCCCAGCGAGTGGGTTTTATAAAGGGATTTTGTGCCGAGCGAGGGAACAAGTCCGCAGTTTACTGTCGCAAACGAGGAAGCCGCCCTCCGACATTTGGTGCAAAAGCACCCACGAGATGAGCTCGCTACTTAAAGTCTAGATACTCCTTAACCCACTTAATCTGGTCAAAAGCATAACTCTCCTCTACCTCCACCTCGACCTTGCGCTTCTTACCTTCAACAAGGCGCTTCTCGGTGTAGGCTACGGTCACAGCCTCAGGAGTTGCCTCCTTCAAGGTTGCCAAAACTTTCACACCACTGATGAGCAGCACCTCTACGGTAGAGCCCACGAGTTTGTGATACTGACGAAGGAGTTTGAGGGGCTGGCCCACACCTGCCGAGTAGACACTCAACTCGAAGTCCTCAACCTCACGGTCGAAGCGAGCCTCCACCGCACGGCTAAGCTCCACACAAGCGTCCAAATCAACAGCGCTATCGGCGTCGATAACAATTTCAATCTCGTTGGCGGGCGAGCATTTCACATCAACCACGAAGCGGTCGGTGCCCTCCAATGCGGCCTCGGCGGCCTGCCTTATCTCCTTAACGTCAATCATATCTTTGTGCTTATTAACTATACGAAATTCGGGGACTCATCTGGTCCCCGAACAACGCTTTGATAGCGCAAAGGTATTTATTTTCTGCGAGATTGCAAACTTTTTTACCTATTTTAATAAGTTTTTTATAGATTTTTTCACATAGTCGGCAAACTCGGCGAAGGATTTGGCCCCACTGGCAATGGTTGCATTCTCCAGATAGCTCCAAAATTCCACTCCGCACACGAAGCCCGTAAAGAGGTTTGCGAGCCGCAGTTGAACGATGGGCATCAGCAGCGAATCCATCATCCAGGCCAACACGATACCTGCCATCACAAAGCACAACTTGGTGATGGTGTGCCACGCCTTATGGCTCTCAAAGTGCCACTCTCCGCCAGTCGTGCGCACCCTCCTACGATCGGCCAACACTCCCGTGAGGAAGTCCACAGCCACAAAGGTTATTGCACACAGCAGAAGCGGCTCCACAGGGGCGAAAAACGACATCACCCCGGCAATAATTCCCGAAATATACTTTTCCATTATTTTAGTCTAACGTCTAAAGTCAAACGTCTAACGTCGATTAGTGATTATTACTTATAGCACAATGCCTGAGTCGATGTTTATCCCATTGCGGATATTGTTGATGGCCACATAGTTGGGGAAGAGTTCGGGGTGTAGTTCAACATAGTCCACCGCAGCATCCAGCACCACATCCGCATCGGCCTTGGTGCGGCGCATCAGGCGGTGGAGAGTTTTCTCGTCCACCTCGGTGTAACCCTCGCCCACATAGCGCACAACCCCTACCACTCCCACCTTTGCTGCCAGCGAGGGCAGCAACAGGCGTTTGACATAGAGCGCAAGGGAGGGTTTAATAAATTCCTCCACGAGGTCACCGTGAGATCCGTCAATCATCTCCTCCAAGAGCGCCTCGCCAAGCACAGGCAACAGATACTTTCGCTGTGCAGCCACAATGGTTGCCTCCGACACATCCTCCGGGCGAAGATTACCACCGCCCCCGAAGGCCAATTCGACCACCTCAGCGGGCGAAATAAGTGTATTGTTTTTCATCTTTTTAGTCTACGTTTTTGAGTCCATATTTTGTCACCTGCGCCACATACATCTGCTGGTCGGGGTCGTCGGGATTGTACTCCAAACCGTCGGCACGCCTTGCCTCCCACACCTTCATATAGAGGGGTTTAGAGCGCGAGGGCGGGCGATTGACAACCTCCACCTGCGAGCCATCCTCGCCCAACACCGAACCAATGAGCGAGCGTATGGGCTCCATCAATTCGGCCTGCTCACCGAGAATCACCGTATTGAGCGCCACCTCATACTCATGGAGGATGCGCTCGGAGGAAAATCCCGAGGAGTAGTCGAGGCCACTAAGCGAACGGAACCACGAGTGGGCAACCACAATATCGGTGGTGGCTTGGTCATGGAGAGCCTTCCAGTCGCCATCGTTGGAGGAGGTAATGGGAATGAAGCGCGAGCTATCACCCTCGTCGCACTCCTTGATCATGAACATCACCTGCCCGGGCTGACCCGCAAACCTCTTTTGGGCTGCGCGCATCAGTTCGGCCGCCTGTTCCTCGCTCTCCACACCGCCATCGAGCAACATCACACCCGAGAGCTGGAAGGAGTTTTCGAGTCGCGAGATGTTCCAATCGTCGGTCTTGTAGGCTATGGCCGACACACCCAGACCGGCAATATAGGGAGGCACGCCATAGTGGGTGAACATGGGCTCGTAGTCTTTGTAGTGAATTGCCGAGTGGAGGTTACCGTCGGGCCCCTCCTCAAAGAGTGGATAGAGGGGTATGGTTTTCAGGTCGGAAGGGGTGAGGTGGGCCCAGTCGTGGTGTAACAGAACGTGGGCACCATCCTTGGAGAGTCGACACTTGGAGGCGTCTTGGTGAAAGAGTGCCAGGAAGGAGTGGTTGGCGTCGGTCACAACCTCCACAAAGGCGTTACCAAAGAGGGCCTTATCGAAGGCCAACTTATTGAGCACCTGACGCAAACTCTCGCCATGCGAGTTGGCCCTCTCAATGAAGGCTCGGGTGCGCACAGCCTCCTCGCCACACGCAAAGCCTTTACCGGAGATATAGTCTGCCTTGTCGTTAATGATTCGTCGGTGGGTGGTGGAGCGTCGTGCCAGCAACGCCAGAGCATTGGGGAACAAGTTGTCGGAGCCCCAGCGCCACCAATCACCCCCACTACGGGCACCACTCGCACCGCCACCCACGAAGCCAATGTGTTCGAGCGACGATTGGGCTCTGGGTGTGAAAATCTTGGGTGTGTATGTTTTGTCTTTCTTTTCCATTGCTTTTCTTACTTGTGAGTGTGTGAAACATTTTAGCCCATTAAGGGTAGAGGGTGGGCCCGCCCAAAGGGCCAACACCCACCCTCCTTATGCCGAAAGCCACTCTTGCGAATGCCTTCCACATCCCTTAATCGAGGACATTAGGAGCACCTAACAAGACGCAAACCCGAGGCTGTGTAGGAGATATTGAACTCGATTGCATCCATCTCGCCCTCCATCTCCATCTCAATGCTCACGCGGCCGTCGCTAATCTCCATGGGCTCACTATCGAGCAGATACTCACCATCTGCGCCGTAAGTCGAAACCTCAATCTGGCGAACTGCACCCTCATCCATAGTAAATGCAGCCTGGAACGAGAACATACCATCCTCCACTTTCCACTTCGCATCGCTAATGGGCAGGCCAAAGCCGACACTCATCAACTCAGGCAACAGATAGTCGCAACCGGCCATAAAGATTGCCCTCTGGCGGTTCTCCATCTCGTCGGGATTGTACCACATACGCACCTCGGTGCCGGGGTAGTCGCTGGTGTTGACGGCAAGCGTGAGGTTGCGACGATCGGTGAGGATCGCAAAGGAGGTGGGCATATCGCCAACAACCTTGTTGTAGCCATTAAGCTGCACGTCAATCACGGGGATACCACGGAAGTAGAGTCTGTCGCGACCGTTCTGTTTTGCCAAGTAGGCCGACTCGAGGGCAACATTATCCAGACACTCCTCATAGGCATTGTAAACATCGGTGGTCACAAAGTAGGCCAACTGACCCTCCGAGCGCAACGACTGGAGCTCACAGGGAGCATTATCCCAGAGTTCTTTGAGCAGATTTTCACCCCACTTGGGCGACTCGGTATTTTTGAAGTAGCCCTCAATGTGGAACTCCTTGGGCGAGGATTTGGCGAAGTCATACATAATCTTCTTGATCACGCCGTCGAAAGCATTCAGCACACCCTCGCTACGCTCGGTGTTACCATACCACATGTTGGCACGAATGCTCTCCGCAATGGATGCACGGAAGATGTCGGTCTCGGCAGCTTCAAGCTCGGTGCCGGAGAGATCATCGAGGTTTACATCGGGGCGCGCAGCAATGAGCTCATAGACGGTCGAGAAGTAGTCCTCTGCCGAGTAAGCCATCTCGGCCTTCACCTTGGTGAGGTCAATCTGCTTCTGGAACTTCTCCGAGGGGCTACCACCACTCCAACCACGGGTGGTGTACTTCTGAAGCACATCACCATTGCCACGCCAGAAGTGGAGAGTGGTGGGTGCGGGCACGTTGTAGAGCACCCTAATGCCCAATTTCTCGGCATTGTCACCCGTGAGCATAGGTCGGAAGAAGATGGTGTCCAACACATTGCCTTCATACTGTTTGATACTTTCAATTTTTGCCATAATAGTTTAATTTTTAAGTTGTTTGGAAATTAGTTTTACTTCGGGGCACAAGAGGGCCCCATGCTTTTTGATCTACTTAGAGGTTAGAATTTCTGCTTGCAACCTCACGGAAAGTGCGGGCGTCAAGTTCGTAGGCATTCTCGTTGGCCGTACCCACCGAGCCACCCTCGCGGAAGGGAGGATCCTCACACTCCTTGGTGCGGGTGGGCTCGGCAGTGTGCAGCATCGAAGGCGGAACAATGGGTGTCACCTTTTTGTGGGGCACAGCGTCGGCCACCGAGAGTTCCACCTTTGCCTCCGGCTCATCACCCTTGGACTCCTTGTGCAGGCCTATTCGCTCCATCAGCGAACTCCACCAAGTAGCCCTGCGAGCCACATCGGGCAGTGGGGGCAGGCCGAGAGAGGTGAGGCTCTCGCCCGCAAAGGCGGTGATGGGCGCAGCAGGGATTATTCGATCCACAAGCCCCATTTGAAGGGCCTCCTCGGGAGTGAGCCAACGGCCCTTACCGGCATTCTCGTTCATCAGCGCTCGAAACTCCTCGGCAGGTCGACCCGACGCTTCGGCATATATTTCGGCCAGCCTCTGATCGCTCTTATCGAGCAACTGACGCGTGAGGTCGAGCGATTGGGAGTTACCCTCGGCACTACTCTCGCAGCAGTGTATGAGGTAGAAACCATTGGCCGAAATCTCCCTACACCCCCTCGAGGCCGCCTGGGCAATGACCGTAGCAGCTGAGGCCACATAGCCATAGCAACGGGTCACCACCTCCACTCCAAGCCCCTGGGCCGCGTCGTGTATGAGGAGCGCATCGCCCAGGTCGCCACCCATGGAGCGGATATTGATAACAACCCTGTCTGCTCCACCCTCGCCAATCTCGGCCAGAGCCTGCTCAAATCGCTCGTAGGTTGCCACAGCGCGGCTTTCCTCGCCAAACTGTTCCTCCTCGTTCAGGCCGATAACGCCATCGATGTCGATGGAGATAATCTTTGCTGAGGAGGTTATTTTTGTCTTCTCTGTTTGCATACTAAAAAATGTTTTACTGTTTCTCTTACTTATAGGTGCTGTAAACATACTTCCTAACGGTGTAGAAGCTCAGGCCCACCTGCTCGGCCACGGCGGTCATTGCATCCATCTTACCCCACCCCTTGTCGAGCAGTTTTCGTACCTCGCCACACACCACTCACGCTTGGAGATGACAGAGGTTGACAAGCGACTCGTCGAGCAGAAAGTCGACCACCGCATCACCACCTCCATCAGAGCTCAGAAGGTCTACTATTTTTTGCCGTAGCACTTTGGCCGGCACAGAATTCTTTGGTATCATTTCTCCACGAGTGTTGCTTGTTGAACCACTGCACGCACGGCTTGCTGTGCTTCGGTAATGTCGCTTTCGAGCACATAGACCCTCAACTCTCCGAGGGCTGTGCGCAAAGCCTCGGCAAGCTCCTCCACGGTGAGGGTAACGCTTTGATTTTGTTTGTTGTAAGTCATCGTTTTCGAATTGAAAATTGAAAATTGAAAATTATGCTCTTTGACGGTCGACGGTCGACGCTACACTATCGTAGTGAGCACACACTTGGTTGAGGGAGCCGAAGGGTTGTAGTCGCACACCTCCTCCAAGCGGCACAACACATCCTCGCCTTCGAGCCTCACACGGTAGAGGGCCCTAAAATCGTGTCCCAGGGAGTTGGGATAGGCAATAGCCTCCACCTCGTCGGCCGAGAGCGCCACACGCAAGGTGATGCGCTTGGAGTGGTTGAG
>JAFYRC010000181.1 GCA_017547065.1 Tidjanibacter sp. | reverse complement strand
GTTCCCTCGGCCGAACATTTGGCCACCCACTCCCTCAGGTTGCGAATGCCGTGTCCCTGTGGCAGGTTGGGGTCTACCAGGTAGACAGGCACCTCGGGACGCACATATCGCACCAGCGAAGCCGCAGGATAGACCGCCAGCGAACTGCCCACCACAACCATAATGTCGGCCTCAGCGGCAATCTCGGTGGCACGGTCGAAGTTGGGTACGCTCTCGCCAAAGAAGACGATGTGTGGACGCAACAATGCACCATCGGGGGCCGTGTCGGTGAGTTTCTGCTCCCAGGTGTCGATGGGTACTATGAGGTTGGGATTGCGCTCGCTGCGGAGCTTCATAACCTCGCCGTGGAGGTGGAGCACACGGCTACTTCCGGCCCTCTCGTGGAGATTGTCGATATTTTGGGTGATGACGTCCACGTCGAAGTGCTCTTCGAGGGCGGCGATGGCGTAGTGTCCTGCGTTGGGCTCCTTGGTCATCACTTCACGACGGCGCATATTGTAGAACTCCACCACCTGCGCACGATTGCGCACGAGAGCCTCGGGTGTACACACGTCCTCAATGCGATAGTTGGCCCAAAGGCCGTCGCTATCCCTGAACGTGGCAATACCGCTGTCGGCGCTCACGCCTGCTCCCGTAAAGACAACAATTCTCTTTTTCATACCTTCCTTGCGTGCAGATTTCTTCTGCACGAGCGCAAAGATACGAAATAGAATTGAGAAATGCCCTATTTGGCGGTTTCGATGTGCTTTTTCAGGGTGTCGATGGGGCAGTTGATGACGATCTTGCGGCCGCTGCGGGTGGCGATGAGCACCATATTAGAGCGGCTGCTGGTGATTATCTCAAAGCGTCCCAACCTGGGGCTGTAATACTTACCCACCGAGATGTTAATGCCTCCAAAGCGGAAGCCCGAAGCCTTGTTGAGGTTGCTGTGGGTGCAGGGCTCCACGGAGGTAATCTCATTGAGGGGTATGCGAATAGTACGCACGGAGGTGCGCACAATGAGGAATTGCTGTGTTACGCCCACCCACTTGGGGATGTTGGTCAGCAGGAGAACTATGGAGAGCACACCCACGCCCACCAAAACATAGGGCGCATAACGGTCCTCGCCTGTGAACAATTCGGGGTTGCAGAATCCCCACACGGCAAGCCCAAAGAGAAAGAGGGCTGTGCCGCCCATCAGCGCAATGTCTGCCCAAGAGATGCGGTATCGGTAGAGTATAGTCATTATTTAATCATTTTCATTATTCAATTTCGCTTCAATTGTCGAGGCGAAGATGTTGTCGTGCTTGCGGTCGTAGAGCCAAAGGGCGGCGATGACGATACCCATAGCTACAAAACCAGCCACGCCCGTCATACCCGTGGTGAGTGCACTGCCCGTGGGGAACCACAGTAGGGCCATACCACTGATGCCGTTGAATGTGCCGTGGATGATAGCCGAGGGCCACATGGAGCCACTCTTGACCACAAAGTAGAGCTCGATAATGCCAAGCAGGATGCAGAGGATGACCATCATGCCAATGCCCGCAACTCGGTCGTTGGGGTAGTTGTGACCGAAGAGCAGAATCATTGGTGCGTGCCAAATGCCCCACACGATGCCGATAAAGAGGCTGGCGGGGAGGAATTTTTTGTCGCGGAGCTTGCTCACGAGGTAGTACCTCCAGCCATACTCCTCGCCAAAGGCGGCCACGGCGTTGATTGTGGCTCCTGCCAGCAGACCCGACACGATTGTACCCACACCCATAACCCAACCGGGCACTTTGTTAATCTCGGCAAGGGCTTTTTCTGCTTCGGGAGTGTCACCGAGGGCGGCGGTAATCTGCATACGGAGCGACTCGGCCATCGACACGGGCTCTGCAAAAAGCATACCCACAAGGGCACACAACCCAAGGGTTACGGGCACCAACAGCGCACCCACCAACCACGACCAACGTGGGCGGAAATGCAACATTCCAAGGCTCTCCTTTGTGGAGCGCTCACAGAGTTGCATCACAAGGGCAACAATCAGAGGCAGAAACATATATACCACACCAAAGAGTGTGTAGCCCAATGGCGCAGGGGTGCCCACTACGGCCTGAAATGCCAATGCTGCGAGCCAGCTGATGGCGCACAATACAACGGAAAAGACGATAGCTTTTTTCATACTCTCTTGCTTTGCGTTTTTTTTACCCCTCCCGCCCACCTTTGCGGGTGGGCCGAGGGGCGTCGTTTTTAAGTTGGGGGATTGGGAATATTGAGGTTTGCATTCGGAATAGGTCCGATGCAGGGGTTATTTCTTCTTTTTACTACGTCCGCTTTTGCGCAGTGCCTCGGCGATTATCCACTGCAACTGGCCGTTGACACTGCGGAACTCGTCGGAGGCCCACTTTTCGAGAGCCTCCCATGTGTCGCCGTCAACACGCAGCACAAAACTTTTTGTGGAATTTTCCTTTGGCATAATAAAAACGTCTACCGTCTACCGTCCATTAGTTATAGAGTGAGCCGGTGTTTACTACGGGCTGTGCCTGCTCGTCGGCGCACAGCACAACCAAGAGATTGCTCACCATTGCGGCTTTACGCTCCTCGTCGAGCTCCACAACACCCTCGTCAGCGAGCTTGTCGAGGGCCATTTTTACCATACCAACGGCTCCGTCCACAATCTTCTCCCTTGCGCTGATGATGGCGTCGGCCTGCTGGCGGCGCAACATCACGGCAGCAATCTCAGGAGCATAGGCGAGGTAGTTGATGCGGGCCTCCACGGCCTCGATACCTGCAATCGACAGGCGCTCGTTGAGGGTGTCTTTGAGCAGGTCGTTGATCTCGTCGGCACCACTACGGAGGGTTACCTCGTCGTCGCCCTGACCGTTAATGTCGTAGGCATAGCGACCTGCCACCTGACGCAGAGCAGCATCCGACTGCACACGCACGAAACTCTCAAAGGCGTTCATGCGGCTACCAACGGTCACCACACCTGCACCCTCCGCACCGGCCATTGTTGCCATTGTTTGCGAGTCAATCTCGAAGAGAGCTTTGTAGGTGTCGCGAAGCTTCCACACAACCACAAGGCCAATCATGATGGGGTTGCCGGTTTTGTCGTTCACCTTGATTGCGTCGGCGTTGAGGTTGCGAGCACGCAACGATACCTTCTTGCGAGTGTAGAATGGGTTTACCCAGTAGAAACCAGCCTCGGTGAAGGTGCCCTTGTACTTACCGAAGAATACCATGGCGCGTGCCTCGTTGGGCTCCATGGTCATCAGACCGAAGAGCATCACAAATCCCACGGTCAGCAGAACGCAGAATGCAACAATATTCTTCCAACCATAGGGATCCTGCACCAATACATAAACCGATGCGCCCATTACAGCCAAGCACATCAAAAGACCGGCGAAGCCGTTCATCTTAAAGCCTCCGAATTTGTACTCCTTGTTTTCCATAATTGAAAGATTGTTTTTAGTTAGGGATTTGTGTTATTTGTTAATTTAAAATAATATCAATATGATATCGCAAAATTAGAGCAAATTTTCTAATCTGCAACACTTTTTCAAAAATTTTTTCTACATTTGTTTTCGTATGACACAGAAACTGAGTAGAAACTATGATTGTGCCCTTGTTACGGGTGCTACGAGGGGCATTGGTCTGGCCTTTGCGTGAGTGCTGGCACGCTGTGGATGTGGGCTTGTGATTGTGGCTCGCGGGGAGAGTGGACTCCTTGCAGTGGCCGAGTGCTTGCGCGCGGAGGGTGCTGCGGAGGTTGTTCCCATTGTGTGTGACCTTTCGGCGGAGGGGTCGGCTGCGTGGCTCCACGAGGAGTGCGCCAAAAGGGGCTTGGAAGTCGATTTACTCGTTAATAATGCCGGTATGTTCGCCTACTGCGACCAGAGGAATATGGAGCCCGAACGCCTGCAAAGGATGTTGCGGCTGAACGTTACGGCCCCCACGGAATTGAGCCACCTGTTTGTTGCGGATATGACACAGAGGGGTAGGGGAGCGATTGTCAATGTGTCGTCCTATGCGGCCCTGATGGCGTGGCCTGGTTTGGCGATGTATAGTGCCACGAAGTCCTACCTTGATACATACACGCGTGCGCTCGCACACGAGGTGAGGGAGAGGGGCGTGAGGGTGCTGTCGGTTATGCCTGCGGGTGTGGCCACAGACCTCTATGGCCTGCCCGAGAAATGGCAACGTGTGGGCCTTCGCTGTGGGGTTCTGTGGAGTACCGAGAGAGTGGTGCGAGGGGCTCTACGTGCGCTTGCGAGGGGAGGAAGACGCTACATCCCTGGGATGATGAATAGACTCTTTGCGCCTACCGTGCGCCACCTGCCAAAGGGTGTGATTTCATTTTTACGTCGAAAGACTATTGCTTTTCAAAAATAAAGCCCTATCTTTGCGCCGTCAATAAAGTTCGGGGCGTAGCGCAGTCCGGTTAGCGCACCTGCTTTGGGAGCAGGG
>JAFYRC010000180.1 GCA_017547065.1 Tidjanibacter sp. | reverse complement strand
TGCCCAACTTGAGCATACTCTGCACATTCTCCCCAAAGAAGGGACTCTCCAAAGCCACCTCGTCGGGCCTATACTCATCCACCAATGCCAACACCCTATCGAAGATGTAGCGCAACTTCTCGTAGGGGTCCTTCATCTTGGTCATATCCACATCGCCAATCACCACGGCACGCAACTTATTGCGCCCCAGCACCTCCAGCACCCCGTATCCCATACGGTTTGTACCCGGGTCGATGCCCATAATTATGCGGTGTTGGTCAGACATAGTTGGGTTACAATGCTACCAGCTTTTGGCCGTTGGCCGTTGGCAAATTAGTAAAGAGTAATTAGTAAATATTTTTCCACGACCACTCCTCCACTAAGTTAGGGGAGGTGCCGTTGGAAAGAACCACAACCAAAATACACAAAACAGGCAATGCCTGCGGTGGACTATTTCTCCTTGAGCGCATTGATGTCCCTTTCGAGCTGGTTGACGGTGCGTTGCAGCTCGGGGAGGTTGCGGTAGACGGCGTTCACCCTGCGGAAACGACGAGCGTCGATACCGTAGTGGCCCATAATCTGCGAGCCCTCGGGCACCGAATTGCTCACACCCGTAACCGAAGCGATAACCGAGCCATCACCAACCGTTACGTGGCCCACAACACCTGCCTGGCCACCAATCATACACCTCTTGCCAACCTTCGACGAACCCGCAACAGCCGACTGACCGGCCATCACTGTGCTCTCGCCAATGACCACGTTGTGGCCAATCTGCACCAAGTTGTCCAACTTGGCACCCTTGGCGATAACCGTCGAGCCCATAGTGGCACGGTCGATGGTGGTGTTGGCACCAATCTCCACGTCGTCCTCAATGGTCACGATACCAATCTGGGGAATCTTGTCGTAGCTACCCTGTGCGTTGGGTGCAAAGCCAAAGCCATCCGAGCCAATCACAGCACCGGCGTGGATGATACACCTCTTGCCAATCTTGCAGCCCTCATAGACCTTCACACCGGCATAGAGCGTCGAACCATCGCCAATCTGTGCGCCGTCGCCAACGTAGGTGTGGGGGTAGATGCTCACACCCTGGCCAATCACTGCGCCCTCGTCCACCACGGCGTAGGCTCCGATGTAGCAGCCCTCACCCACCGTTGCGCTCTCGGCCACAACTGCTGTGGGGTGTACCCCGCTCTTCTTGGGCTTGTAGGCCGCATAGAGGTCCAACAGCTTGGCAAAGCAACCATAGGCGTCGTCCACCTTGATGAGCGTAGCCTTCACCTCGCCCTTGGGCTCCCACGAGCGATTGACAATCACAATCGACGACTCGGTGGTGTAGACATAGTGTTCATACTTGGGATTGGCCATGAAGGAAATTGCTCCCGCGCGGCCCTCCTCAATCTTTGCAAACTCACTCACGGTAACATCCTTGTTACCAACAATCTCGCCACCCAGGCCGGCAGCGATCATCTCTGCGCTGAATTGCATAGTAGTGTTCTAATTTGTTTTATTGTGGTTACAAATAGTCCTCAATGTTGACTCCCTCGGGCATAAACTGGGCCACATCGCCGCCAAACGACAATATCTCCCTGATCACGCTGCTCGACACAGCCACATACTCCGAGGGGGTAAAGAGCAGCACGGTGGTAATCTCCGGATAGAGCCTCTGGTTAATCTGCATCATATTGCGCTCGAAGTCGAAATCGACCGTGTTGCGCATACCACGCAGGATGAACTTAATCTCGTGCTCACGGCAGTAGTTGCCCGTCAGGCCACTGTAACTTACCACCTCCACACGAGGCTCATCTCGGTAGAGATCCTCAATTAGTCGCTTGCGGTTTTCGGTGGAGAGAAGTCCCCTCTTGTCGGGGTTCTCGCCCACGGCCACAATCACCCTATCGAAGAATCGTAGTCCTTCGCTCACCAGGGCCTGATGGCCCACCGTGAAGGGGTCAAACGACCCAGGGAAAAGTGCTGTTTTCATAAAAGTAAAATCAAAAACTTAACGTAGTAGGTAGCCCCACAGTGAGTGCATATTGCGAGGGGTTTTCAAGGCTTGCGACAACCGAGAAACCGCAGTTTGCTAGCGCAAATGAGGATTTCGAGGTCGAGCGTAACGCCGAAAACACCCGCAAGATGTGCTCACTAAACGAGTTTCTCGAAAAGTTGACGCATACTTACCTTCTCGGCAACGATGGCCTCCAACTCGGAAATGCTCACCCTCCACTGCTTCATGGTGTCCCTCTCTCGGATGGTTACGGTGCCGTCCTCCTTGGTCTGGTGGTCAACGGTCACGCAGAAGGGAGTACCGATGGCATCCTGACGGCGGTAGCGTTTACCGATGCTATCCTTCTCGTCATACTGCACATTGTGGCTGAATTTGAGCTTGTGCACGAGGTCCAAAGCAATCTCCTGCAAGCCGTCCTTCTTCACGAGGGGCAACACAGCCACCTTCACGGGTGCCAGAGGTGCGGGAATCGAAAGCACGGTGCGGGTCTCGCCATTCTCGAGCTGCTCCTCCTTGTATGCTGCCGAAAGAACCTGGAGGGTCATACGGTCAACACCAATCGAGGTCTCCACAACATAAGGTACATAGCTCTCGCCGGTCTCGGGGTCGAAGTACTGAATCTTCTTGCCGGAGTACTGCTGGTGGCGACCCAGGTCGTAGTCGGTACGCGAGTGGATACCCTCCACCTCCTTGAAGCCGAAGGGGAAGTTGTACTCTACGTCGGTAGCGGCATTTGCGTAGTGAGCGAGTTTCTCGTGGTCGTGGAAGCGGTAGTTGTCATCACCGAAACCGAGAGCACGGTGCCAACTCATACGGGTCTCTTTCCACTTGTTCCACCACATCATCTCCTCACCGGGACGTACGAAGAACTGCATCTCCATCTGCTCAAACTCCCTCATACGGAAGATGAACTGGCGAGCAACGATCTCGTTACGGAAAGCCTTACCAATCTGTGCAATACCGAAGGGGATCTTCATCCTACCGGTCTTCTGCACGTTCAGGAAGTTCACAAAGATACCCTGTGCGGTCTCGGGGCGGAGGTATACGGTGTTGGCACCCTCGGCCACCGAACCCATCTGGGTGGAGAACATAAGGTTGAACTGACGCACCTCGGTCCAGTTGCGCGAGCCCGAAATGGGGCACACAATCTCGCAGTCGAGGATAATCTGGCGCACCTCTGCCAAGTCGTTGGCATTCAGAGCCTCGGCCATACGGCGGTTAACCTCATCCCTCTTGGCAGCGATCTCCAACACGCGGCCATTGGTCTGGAGGAACATCTCCTTGTTGAAGCTCTCGCCAAAGCGTTTTGCAGCCTTGGTGCACTCCTTCTCAATCTTCTCGTCCTGCTTGGCAATCCAATCCTCAATCAGCACGTCAGCACGGTAGCGCTTCTTGGAGTCCTTGTTGTCGATCAGAGGATCGTTGAAAGCACCAACGTGGCCACTTGCCTCCCACACTTTGGGGTGCATGAAGATTGCGGCGTCGATACCCACGATGTTGTCGTGGAGTTTGGTCATCGAATCCCACCAATAGGTCTTGATGTTATTTTTAAGCTCCACGCCGAGCTGACCGTAGTCATATACAGCGCTCAAACCATCGTAAATCTCGCTCGAAGGGAAGATGAAACCATATTCCTTGCAGTGAGCAATCAGCTTTTTGAAAAGTTCTTCCTGTGTCATTTTTCTCTC
>JAFYRC010000179.1 GCA_017547065.1 Tidjanibacter sp. | reverse complement strand
CTTGCAGTGGTGCGCACCGAAAGAGGCTATGGAATAATCAACACAGCCGGCGAATGGGTGATGGAGGATCGTTGGGCCGACATTGTGTGGCACGGCGAGGAGAACATCATCACCGCAACGGAGGACGGCACCACCTGGCACATCTACAACCGACGTGGGCACCAAATATCATATTACGGTTGCCACGGCTTTGGTACCCCAAGCGATGGCTACATTGTGGCGCGCTGGAAGGAAAAATTTGGCTACTACACCACCGAGGGAGAAAAGGTTGTGGATTTCATCTACGAGCAAGCGGGCTCGTTTCACAAGGGCTTTGCACTGGTGCGCTACAACGGCCGCACCTACCATATCGACACAACCTTCCACCGCATTGGCTCCGTGCAAGAGCAACTCCTCGCCGAGGGTAAAATTTAGGGGCTCCTACATTGGACGGTTGACGGTTGACGGTTGACGGTCGACGGTCGACAAAACAAAATGGGTGCGTGGCCAAACCACGCACCCTTTCTATTTGGGTCGCAAGAGATTATTTAACCTCCTGGAGCGAACCCTCGTGGTAAGTAAACTCACCCACACCGGTCACATCGTAGAGGATGGTGTAGTCGTGGTTAACACCATCGTAAACAATGAAGTTAACACGAGCAGTTACGTCAATGCCTGCGATGGGAGCCATATTGGGCCAGAACTGCTTCAGCATAGGAATGAAGGCCTCTTTCAGACGCTCATACTGCAAAGCGATCAGTTCCTCGTCGGTCATAGCACCGTAAGCCTCGGGACCACTGACACAGTCGGTACGCCACTTGTCCAAACGGAGATCCACATTGGTGTAGTATGCACTTGCACCATAGTAACGCTCTGCGTTGGTGTAGCCGGTCTGGTAGTAGCCCGAACCGAAGGTCTCACCTACATAGTCAACGATTGCCTGGTAGTAGGGCTGTGCCTCCGAGTTCTTGTTACCAAGCAGGGTAAGCTCGATACTGGGGTCAAATACCCAACCTGCAGGAGTGTTCTTGAACTGATCGGTCTTCACAGCAGTTGCGTTGTTAGTCCACTCAACACCATTGAAGGTGTAAGCAGCAACCTTAACTGCGGTAGCGCTACCATTGTAGTAGTTGAACACGATAGTCTTAGCAGTACCCTCCACTGCGTAGGGGAAGTTGATCTGGAGATACTTGGTCAAGTATGCGTTGTAGTCACCGCTAATATTAGCGTAGTTCGAACCCATAGCCTTGTAGTCAGCAGTCTGGAGCAAGATAGCCTCAGCAGCCTTCCAAGCCGAGCCGGTGTAGGTGTAGAGAGCCTGATACTTCTCGGTAGCAGCCATCTGAACTTTGTAAACGGCAGGAGCAGCAGCGGCGTGAGCCAAGCAGTTAACCTTAACGTCGGTAACCTGAACGGTAGTGGTAACACCACCAACAGCACCGGTGTACTTGAATGCAACGCGAACCTTCTGGCCTGCAAATGCGTTCAAAGCAGCGTAACCGGCAACAGTATATTTATCGTTGTTTGCATCGTTCAGCTCGAGAGCGAAGTAGTCGCTAAGGTCGGTCCAAGTTGCCGTTGCAACATCACCTGCATAGTCGCTCGAAAGGTAAACATTCAAGCAATCGCCATTGTGGTAACGATATTTGAGAACGAACGAGAGTTGCGAAACATTGTTCATACCACTGTCGGTAACAGCAGGAATCTCAATCTCGGGCGAGATGAGCCAGTCCTCCTGCTCGCCAGTACCATTGTGTGCGCTGAGCGAAGCATAGTTGGTGTCAGCATAAGCGCTTGCATACCAAGCCTTGTCATCACCCTTAACGCTCACGGGAGTCCACTCACCAAGCTCCTTATTGTCGAAGCTGTACGAGTAAACCTCAGTTGCAACAACATCAACAACATCACCCAACTGGATGTTATCAACCTGGAAAGTAGTGGTGCTATCGGGATCAGCACCGGTGTAGCGGAATGCGATGTAAACCTTCTTGGCACTACCCTCTGCGAAATTCAAAGTAGCAACACCTGCGGGCGACATCTTACCATACTTGGTAATGTTCTTGTTGTAAGCAAAGTTGTTGGTGAGCTCAACCCAAGTTGCACTCTCAACATCCTCACCGTCGTAATCCTCCGAGTAGTAAACCTGCAAGTTGGCAGTACCTTTAGGATAGCCAAGGCAAACATCAAATGCCAATGCGGGGTTCTCTGCGAGCGAGAGGTCGATCTTCGACGAAATCAACCAAGTGTCAACCTCACCACCTTTATTATAAGCCGACAACTCAACATAGCCGCCATTGTAAACTTTGCTAGCCCAAAGAGCGGTACCCTTCACAGCTACGTTCTGCCAACCAGCAAAAGTGTTAACACCAGCCTCGTAGGCGTCGAAGTTTTCATTGATGAAAGCGGGAAGTTTCTCCTCTGCGCTACCACCAAATACTGGCTCGGTAGCCGAGAAGTTGTAGTCAACCAATGCGTAGTCACCGGCAACTGCGTTGGGCAGTGCGGTAGCCAACACAGCGGGGAGTTTTGCCTCTGCGCTGTATGCAGGCGAGAGGTAGTTTACAAAGTTCTCCTCGTCGCCCCAAACAGCCTGATAGTCAGCCTTAGCAAGGGTGTGAGTAAGAGGATTCTCAATCTTTGCAAACTCAGCGGGAACGTCGGCCAACTGATTGTAGGTAAGAAGAACAACCGAACCCTGGTCAGCGGTGTACCACTTGCTTGCAATGAATGCGGGAGCATACTCTGCAGCGGTGATATCCTCGTCGAAATAGAGGTTGGTTGCGAGCGCTTTCAACTCGGCACTCTCGTCATTTGTAGCAGCGAGAGCAGTATTGGTCGAGTTTTTCGAAATGGTTGCGTAGTCGTCTGCTGTGAGGGTGTACTCAAGATTCTTCACGTCAGTAGGTTTGGCCATACCTTCGAGGTCCATACCAAACTGATCGTTGTAGTTACAACCCACCATCAGTGCAGCCGCAAACATCGATGCTATATAAAGTAATTTTTTCATAGTCTTAAATCTCTTTTTACGGTTTCGATTAGAATTTCACACTGAGTTTGAGAGAGTAGGTGCGGCCCAATGCGTAGAATACATAAGCACTTGCTGCAGTACCATCTACGTCGTCAGCAAAACTGATGTACTCCTGGTTGAAGAGGTTGTGAATGTTACCGCTGAGGGTTGCGTTCAAACCGCCCAACTTGAAGTTCTGGCTTGCAAATACATCCAACTGACCACCTGCGGGTGCCATCCAAGGCTCGGTTACGTTGGTAACACCACCTGCCGAAATGCTGCTAGCCGACAACGAGTAGTCTGCATAAAGGCGAGCGAAGTAGTTGTAGGTTGCACCAACACGGAGGTTGCGGTTGGGTTTGAAAGTAGCGCCCAACGAAGCAGTAGTCTGGGGCGAACCACCAACGTGGATACCCTTCAGGTTGATAGTGGTTTTGAGGTGATCCTCAGCAGCAGTAGCGCTTGCAACACCACCGAACATATCCTTCATAGGCTGGCTGGTACCTGCGCTATAGAAGTAGCCATTAGCGTTGCTAGCCCAGCGCCAGTCGCCCAACGACAACATACCGTTGATGTCCAACCAAACTGCGGGTTTAGCAGTGAAGTCCAACTCAATACCTTTGTGAACTGCGTTTACACCGGTCATATTCACGCTCCAACGGTCGTTAACTGCGACAGCACCCTCGCTCTTGTTGGTGAAAGGGTTGCCCTCCTGGTCATACGACAAACCGTTAACCTGGTAGTAGGTGTACTCCTGGCTACGAGCCATGGTCTTATCCATCCACTTGGTATAGTATGCGTTGATGTTAACATTCAACCACTCGCTGCGGAAGCCATAGCCAATCTCTGCCGAGAATACCTTCTCGTTCACAGCGTCGGGGTTGATTACGTTGCTCACGGTGCTGTTCAAGAACACACCACCCGAGAAGAAGGGAGCACGCGAGATGTAGCCCACGTTGGCAAACACGTTGCTGTGCTCGCTGATGTTGTAGTTAGCACCACCCTTCAAAGTGAAGCCATTGGTGTTGAAGAGGTCGCTCTGCGAGTTTGCGCCACCATAGTAGAAACGATCGTAGCGGCTGTAGGTGTGGTTGCTCCACGAACCCGACACGAATGCGGTGAGTTCCTCGTTGCTATACTCCAACTGACCGAACAAACCAACCTGACCGATGCGGCTGTCGTAGTCACGGTAAACTACATCACCCACCTGCAACTTCTCATAGATGAAGCCGGGCTGTGCAGCTGCGGGGTTGTTCTCTGCCAACACGTTCTTACGGCTGCTATCGTCCATATAGTATGCACCATTATAGAGGTCAATGATCTCATTGGTGTGAGTACCAACGTAGTAACGAGCATCGAGACCGCCCGAGAAGGTCAACTCGTCGTTGATCTACTTGGTGTAGTTCGACATGATACCATACCAAAGGTGGTCGTTCACGCTCTTACCCATAACCATGTTAGCACCGGTAGTGCTATTCTCGTTCATCTCCTGGATAGCAGCGTAGTTGTATGTACCATTTGCATTACGCAAGCCGGTCTCTTTAATGCCATCACCATCGGTATCAACAAGAATGTTGTTGTAGGTACCATAGCTACTACCATACCAGCTGGCGTTCGAGTAACCGTTACGGCCCTGACCGCTGTAACCATTACCACGACCAAGCGACAAGTAGAGGGCGGTCGAGAGGTTCGAGTCGTCCGAAATCTGCCACTGGTGGTTCAAGGTCATGAGAGGTTTGTGATACTGGTTGTAGCTCGAAGTCTTGCGTACACCGTCCTTACCAAAACCGTAGGTGGGGTTGTATTTGTACTTGCTGTCGTTACCCATGAAGTCCTGAACTTTCTGCCAGTTAGCGATGGTCTGACCATCGTTGCTGTTACGCTGATAGTGCTCCTGGGGTGCGCCAAATGCGGTGAACGACAACTGGTGTTTGCTGTTGATACGTTTCGAGAGGTTGAAGAAGTAGTTGTACGACTCAAACTCGGTACCCTGTACCCAGCCGTTACCCGACTTCTGCGAGAACAACACGGTCATTGCCCAGCCATCCTCACTCATACCGGTCGAGTAGCTGAAACCTACGTTGTTCATACCGTCGTTACCAACGCCGTAGAACACCTTACCACCTTTCTTAGCCTCCAAACCAGCGGTTACGATATTGATCGAACCACCCACCGAAGGCGAAGAAATTTTCGAAGCACCAAGACCACGCTGAGTCTGCATGCTGCGGGTTACGTCTGCCAAACCCATCCAGTTGCTCCAGTAGGTACCGCCCCACTCCATATCGTTGATGGGCACACCGTTGATCATAACTGCTACGTTTGCCTGCTGGAAACCACGCATACGGATCTCCGAGTCACCAAAACCACCACCCTGTTTGTGAGCATACACACCGGGAGTAGTGTTCAACACCTCAGGAAGCTCCATAGTACCGATACGCTCGGCAATGTTCTCCTGGGTCAGAGTCGAAACAGCAACGGGGGTCTTACGAGCCACAGCCACACTCTGGGTGATGATGATATCCTCCAAAGCGGTAGCATCCGACTGCAAAGTCACGTTACCAAGTTTGCTCTTCACTGCAAGGGTTTTGTCCTTGTAGCCCATGTAGCTTACAACCACATCTTTGGCCGAAGCATCAACCTTGAATACGAACATACCGTTGATGTCGGTAGTCGTACCATAGGTCGTACCAGGAACAGTTACCGAAGCACCAACCAAAGGAAGGCCCTGCTCGTCAACAACAGTTCCGCTGACGCTCGTCAGGTTCTGGGCAAAAGCTGCACCAACAACCATCAACGAGATGACTAATGAGTAAAGTCTCTTCATAAAGAATTGTTTTTAGTTTGTAAAAAAAAGTTAATTGTATGTTTGTTAAAGTTTGAATTTTCCCTTGTCGTTAATAAAACAAAAGGGGCAGGACACGTTCTGTGTACAGCCCACTCTCTATTGCCACCTATGACACCTTCGACATCATACAATATCGAAAACCAACATAAAAGTTGTGATTATCAATTATTTGGCGATTATTAAGCATAATTCGGTTATTCATTTTTTTCAGCGATACAAATATATATATTTGTTTTCTATTGCTCCAAACAAATTAATGAACATTTTGTTCACAAAAATGCCTTAAAGTTCAACACCCAGAAGGCCCCTCTGTGCATTAGAACATCGCCTTGGGAAGTTCCGATACGGTGTTGATGTAGACTACCTCCACACCTTTAGGCAATTTCATACCCCTACCGGCCAGGTATCCGCTCACAATCACCCTTTTGAAGCCCAGGCGTGCAGCCTCGGCAATGCGCTGTTCGGTGCGTGGTGCGGGCCTTACCTCACCCGAAAGACCGATCTCGCCGGCCATACACACGCCCTCACCAATAGCTCTATCAAAGTAGGAAGAAATCACAGCTCCCACGACTGCCAAATCCAAGCCCGTATCCTGCACCTTAAAGCCACCTGCAAAGTTCAGAAAAACGTCCTTCTGGAACATCTTCATTCCAACGCGTTTTTCCAACACCGCAAGAAGCATATTCAATCGGCGGGTATCGTAGCCCGTAGCAGAACGCTGTGGCGTACCATAGGCCGCATTACTCACAAGAGCCTGCACTTCAATAAGATAAGGTCTAATGCCATCCACGGCCGCACCCACTCCCACTCCACTGAGTGGCTCGTCGAAGTGGCTCAGCAATATCTCCGATGGGTTCTCCACCTCGCCAAGACCCTCGTCTTTCATCTCAAAGACACCAATCTCAAAGGTAGCACCAAAGCGGTTTTTAATACCGCGCAGGATGCGGTAAACGTTATTATTATCACCCTCAAACGAGAGCACTACATCCACAATGTGTTCCAAAATTTTGGGACCTGCAATGGCTCCATCTTTGGTGATGTGGCCAATGATAAGCACCGAAATATTTTTCTCTTTGGCAACTTTGAGAAGCCTTGCCGCACACTCCCTGATTTGCGACACACTTCCGGCCGACGACTCAATGGCCTCACTATAAATGGTCTGCACCGAGTCAATCACCACCAAGTCGGGTTGCATAGCCTCAACCTGGCCCAAAATATTCTCCAAGAGGGTTTCGGGATAGATGTAGCACTCCTCATTGGCGGCACCAAGGCGTGCGGCCCTCATCTTGATTTGCGAGGCCGACTCCTCACCGCTCACATAGAGGGTCTTTATGTTCATTGTGGAGAGTGCAAGTTGCAGGCTCAGAGTGGACTTACCGATACCGGGCTCACCGCCAAGAAGCACCATCGAGCCCTTAACGAGTCCACCGCCAAGCACACGATTAACCTCTGCACTACAAAGTTGTATGCGCTGCTGGTCGGGCTCCTCGATCTCGGCTACACGTTGTGGTTTAGAGCCTCCACCCACTCGCAGTGAACTATCACCCGCAGAGCGACTTATGACCTCCTCCGAGCAACTACCCCACGCTCCACACGCAGGACACTGACCAAACCACTTTGGAGCCTCATTTCCACACTCCTTACAAAAATATGCCTTCTTAACCTTTGCCATAATAACTTCTATTTACCAAAACCACGCCAACCACAAGTCGGCGCACTTTTCTTTCATTCACCAATTACACCTCAAACGAGGATTTCTCACCGTAGCGGGCACGGAGAAATTCGCGCAGGCGAGCGCAATCGTCATCCGTGGCTCGCTCGTTGTCGTTGGCGCAAATCATCAGAGGATTATACTTACGCATCGCCTTCTCGTAGTCGGGCAGATTGGCCGATATCACACGAGAATCATTAGCAAAACTTCCCTTCAAAAAGGCCTTCATTCGACCAATAATTCCACCCTCAACACGGTTGTAGCGTCCCACCTTACGCATTGTAGCAGCGCCTGTGGCCACCATCCAGTAGCTCACAAAGCAACGCTGCATATCTTCCTCATTGCGAAACCTTTGAGTGGACGTTTCGGCCCATAAATCGGGATAGTGACACTCCACGCAGTGGGCAAAGTCACTCTTGCGATAGGCGTCGAGATTGTGGTGGGGAGCCAGTGGAATGAGCACTCCCGTGTCTATCCTTACAAGGTCCTGCATACGCCTAACGGTGCGGTGATACATACCTCGGCGCAGGGCCTTACGGCGGTTAAACCTCATCAGGCGCACAATGGGTCGACCATCAGGCTGGAAAAACAGCGTAGGTTCCACCGGCTGGGCAAACAGAGTGTCGTCGTTGGCAACAATGAAATGTTCGCTCAACGCCTCAATCTTGTGAATGCAACTCTCTATAGCCTGCGAGTTGAACACCGGAAGCGCCTCGGCAGGAAGTATATCTTTGTGGTCCACGATGGTCACCTTGGGGTGGTCGGCCACAAGCCACGAGGGACGCTGGTTGTCGGTAATGATATAGATGTGATTCACCCACGGGGCATACATCTCCACCGAGCGCAGCGAATAGCGCAGTTCATCGTTATTTCGCCAGCGGGCAGTCGACACCGCATCGGCCGAATTTGTGCGCTGTGCGGCAGGGCGATAGAGTTTACGCTTGGTACTCCATGCCTCATCAGTATCATCCACCCAGAGATAGACAAGATCGATGGGGAAAGTAATATTTTCGTATGCCGTAATCATCGTGTAGGCTTAAATAGTCGGACATATATTTTCGTTACCAACTGAAAAATCAGCGGAGTGCGATAGCGACAACCGAGCGGAGCCTTCCTCACTGCCTCGGCCAGCCAGGGAAATTCGCTCCAAAGGTTGATTTTATATATTAGGGCATGCCACCCTGCACGCAGTACAAGTCCACCCCACACACCCTCAATAGGGCTCCCCTCCAAATGGTCCCAATAGTGACCACACAAGTCGAGCATATTGCGAGAGGAGGCTAAATGGCGCACCCTACGGCTCTGGGAGCAGAGCGAGTCGGGGTTGTCCTTACGGTAGTGATATAACACCTCGGGCAGGTGGACAATGGAGCGTGCATAGAAGATGATTTGAGCCATCAGGCACATATCCTCGTGCATCGAAAGGCGAGGTGTGTGGATTTCATTATCGGTGTAGAGGCTACGGCGGAAGCACTTGGTTACGGTATAGCCAGCAGTGCGATAGCCAAAGATGTCGGAGATAAATTGGAGTCTTGTATCGGCCGTGTACTCGCGCTCGTGTTTAACGCTTTGATGGTCGCCATACTCCTTTACGAGGTCGAAATAGAGCAGATCGGCACCCGTGCGCCTAACCTCCTCAACGACCCTTGCCAACGCACCATCGGAGAGCCAATCGTCCGAGTCGGCGCAGAGAATCCATTCGCCACGAGCGTTCAAAAAGCCCGTACGGCGAGCCTGCGGAAGACCCATATTTTGCTGATGCACGATGGAAATACATGGGCGCAGATGGGCATACTTAGCCTCAATCAGCTCCTCCAAAATCTCCACCGAGCGATCCTTGGTACCGTCGTTGACAAAGACATATTCCACCCCCTCGCACCACTGCCCTAAGGCAATCTCTGCGAAGTGTGCAATGTAACGTTCCACCCCATAGATGGGCACAACAAGCGAGAGTGTGTAGTCCATATACTTAATTAAAGCTCAAACTTTGATTTCTGCGGGAACCTATTCTCGAATGCAGTCAGCAATGCTGCACGCAGTTCCACATATCGCTCCTCGGTGAGCTGTACATCGTTGATACAGGTCATCTTATGCGAGGGATTCTCGATGAAGCGATGGAGTTTGGACGCCGAAGCAATGCCCAGCGAGAAGTGTTTTTTGGAGATGCGCTTCGGGATAATCTTACCACACAAGAACATGTAGTCGAGGTAGAGATACTGATTGAGGTTATCCTCCGTACGCACCCTTGTCATCGAAGCCCTAATCTGTGGCTCGACAATGGCATAGAGCCTCTCACACTCACTACGCAACATTGGCGAGCAAATGTGCTGGGGACGCAGGAAGAGGCAACTGTGGTGCCTACCCAGCGCCTTACGGGCCAAGCTGTCGGAGTTGCGACAAATCTTTTTGTACATATCGTGGGCCAGGATGTGGCGGCTCATACCAATCACACCTCTTCCCTCTCGGAAAAAGTCGGTAGGCTCACATGGCCTCATCGGAAACATATCGTCGTTGAAGTAGAGGAATTCCTCATCCAAGCCCTCAATGCGGTGCAAGCACATCTCAATGGGGTTGCAGTTGAAGGTAGGAAGAAATTCCGCAGGGATAATATCCTTGTGGAGTACCACATTCACCTCATCCCTATTCACCCACTCGGGCACCTGGCTCTCTCCCGACACTATGAGGTGTACCTTGCGAATGAAGGGCATATTCT
>JAFYRC010000178.1 GCA_017547065.1 Tidjanibacter sp. | reverse complement strand
TTCTGATGATGGTATCAGAGGTGAGTATCAAGGAGTTACCTTGCCCGAATTGGAAAACGGTGGCAAGGAGATGAATGCCTTGCTTGATTTGGCTGAGAGTCAAAATGGTCCCATCGACGATGAGCTCTTTGTGCAGGCGTTGGCTGAGAATGTCTTTGTGTGCACCGATAGGTATATGCTTGGTGAAAAGGGCTCAAAGAAGGAGTGGCAGTGGGCATTCGAATATGTGGGCGGTAGGATTACCGGCGCCGTGATGATGGATGGCGACAAGTTCTATACCATTCACGACGACAATACCGAAGCTAACCCTGCAGGTTTAGAGTTTGCTACTTATATGCGTACATTGGGTTATGAGGGGTGGTACAACACCAATGAGTGGAGTTACGATGCCGATTCCAATACCCTTGTTACCAAATACAATAACCAGATGTTCACATCCAAAGTGCTCTATTTCGGCATGGGTAAGGTCGTGGTGGAGGGTCATGTGGTTGGTGTAGCCACATTGGTTGGCGACACTCCGAGGTATGGCAATGAGTTGTGCCTCTTTGAGTTCCGTGATGTGCGCAAAGAGTTCTTGGGCAAAAGGGCTTTGGCCGAGGAGTATTTCAATGCTTGGGATGCACACTGCAAGGCCGAGGGTATTAAGAATGAATTTGAGTTAAGCTATTTTACAAAGATTTATTAGTGAAACTATTGTGCCCAACGGTTATGTTGGGTGGTGTTGATTTGGGGCAGGCTTGGGTCTGCCTTTTTTTTTGTGGTGGTTGTTTGGGGCGAAAGAGTGCTTTTTACATAGTAAAAGTGCTGAAAATGTAATATATTTTTTTGGGAGTCGTTAAAAATGTATAACTTTGCACGCTAAATGTGCCCTTTGGGCAGGTGTGCCGAAAAAGGGATTAAATGTTTATGAAGAGAATTTTTGCAATAAAAGTATTGGTTCTGGCGCTGTTGGTGGGCGCAGTGGGTTGTAGCTCCTACAACAAACTCCTCAAAGCCAACGACTCCGACCAGATGTTCCACGCTGCCATTGATTACTACAACCAGGGGCAGTTTGACCGTGCGTTGCAGCTCTTTGAGGAAATCTCTCCTCGATACAGTGCAACGTTGAGGGCCGATACGATTATGTACTACACCGGTTGCTGTTTCTACAAGCAGGGTGATTTTGCCACCAGCTCGCAGATTTTCGACGAGTATAGGCGCACCTATGGTCGTAGTCCGCTGTTGGAGGATGTGGAGTATATGTATGCCATGGGTTTCTACTTCGCTTCGCCCGCTCCTTCGAGGGATCAGACAACCACCTTCCAGGCAATCAACTCCATCTCCGAGTACATGGAGCGTTACCCCGAGACTGCCAAGAAGGGTGTGTGTGAGATGAGGATTGAGGAGTTGCAGAACAAACTCTACGACAAGTCGTTCATCAACGCCCGCACCTACTACAAAACCCGCAAATACAAGTCGGCAATCATTGCCCTGCGCAATGCCTTGTCCGACTATCCCAATACCCCCCACCGTGAGGAGATTCTCTACCTGACCCTCGACTCGTGCTTTGAGTTGGCAACCAACTCGGTGGCGTCGTTGCAGGTGGACCGCTACCTCGATGCGATGGATGCATATTACAACCTCATCTCGGAGTTCCCCGACACCAAACATAAGAGGGCTGCCGAGCGTATGCACCGAGCTTGCAAGAATTTCCTTGCAAAGCACAATGCAGGCGAGATTGAGAGTGATGGCGCCGATGTGGTGGGCGAGAGCAAGCTAACAAATACAAATATGCAATAAGAGAAAAAAGTATGGAGATTAAAAGGAACGTACCTAACAACACGGTAACACGCAAACTCACCGACATCGATGGCCCTACCGGCAACCTCTATGAGTCGGTTACTATCATTGCTAAACGTGCCAACCAGATTTCAACCGAGCTCAAACAGGAGCTCAACCGTAAGTTGGCTGACTTCTCGACCACTACCGACTCGTTGGAGGAGACTTTCGAGAACCGCGAGCAGATCGAGATCTCGAAGTACTACGAGCGTATTCCCAAGCCCGTGCTCATCGCAACCGAGGAGTTCCTCGATGGCGAGGTTTACTTCGAGGAGAAGCAGTAGGCCGAAGGCTACAAGCGTAGAATAGCTAAAAGAAAGAACAGTTTTATTGGGGGCGTTAAGGGCACTAATGCCTTTAATGCCCTCGATAGTTTTTGAAAACTCCACTCGCAATGCTTCGACACCTGACAGTTGAAAACTATGCACTCATTGAGAGGCTCGATATGACATTGAGCCCCCGCTTGAATATTATCACGGGCGAAACGGGTGCGGGTAAGAGTATCCTGCTGGGTGCTCTCGGCTTGGTGTTGGGCAACAGGGCGGACATCGCCACCCTCAAAGAGAGTGGACGCAACTGCGTGGTTGAGGCGGAGTTTGACGTGGAGGCCTACGGCTTGGAGGAGTTCTTCGAGGAGAACGAACTCGACTGGGCGGCCACCACAACCATTCGCAGGGTGATTACCCCTGCGGGTAAGTCGAGGGCCTATGTTAACGACCTGCCCGTGCAGCTCACCGTGCTCAAAGAGTTGGGCACAAGGCTCATTGATATCCACTCCCAGCACCACTCGCTGATGATTGCGGGTGAGGGCTTCAGGATGCAGATTGTGGACGCTGTGGCCGAGAATGGCGCATTGCGTAGCGACTACCAATCGAGGTATGCCGCTTGGCGCAGGGCCGAGAAGGAGCTTGCCGAGTTGAGGCAGACGGCGGAGGCCAACCTGCGAGATAAGGAGTATATTGAGTTCCAGTATGGCCAGCTTGCGGCGCTCAAACTGCGCGCGGGCGAGTTGGAGGAGTTGGAGTCGGAGAGCAGAATGCTCGACAACGTGGAGCGCATTGCCGAAACACTTGGTGGCTCGGTGGCATTACTCGACGAGGACGAGAATGGTGTGCTGGCAAGGCTCCGACAGATTGAAAGTGGCTTTGCGAAGATCAGCGACGTCTATGCCCCTGCGGGTGAGATTGCCGAGAGGGTGAGGGGTGCGCTGGTGGAGCTGAAAGATATTGCAGCCCAGGTGGGCGAGGAGGCCGGCTCGGTGGAGAACAATCCTCACAGGGCCGAGGAGATTAACGACCGCTTGGACGCAATCTACACCCTGATGCGTAAGCACGGTGTGCAGACGGTTGAGGAGCTCATTGCTCTTGAACAGGAGTATGGCTCGAAGTTGGGCATCATTGTGGACGCCGATGCTGAGTTGAACCGCTTGGAGGGTGAGGTTGCAAGGCGCAAGGAGGAGGCTGTGAAGTGTGCGGCGAAGCTGACTGCTTCGAGGCGCAAGGCGGCCGAGAGTCTGGCCGGTCAGACCGAGGCTATGTTGGCGAGGTTGGGTATGGAACACTCCACTTTTGTGGGTAGCGTTGGCGTGGCCGAGGGGCTCACGGCGAGCGGTGCCGACACGGTGGACTTCTTGTTCAGTTCGTCGCCCAAGTTCTCGCCCCAACCGCTTGAGAAGGTTGCTTCGGGTGGTGAGATTTCGAGGGTTATGCTCTGCTTGAAGGCCCTTGTGGCCGACAAGGCGAATATGCCCACGGTGATTTTCGATGAGATTGATACGGGTATTTCGGGCCGCATTGCCGATGTTACGGGCCGTATTATTGCCGAACTATCGGAGGGCCGTCAGGTGGTCAATATCACCCATCTCCCGCAGGTTGCATCGAAGGGCGACACCCATTTCAGGGTGTTCAAGGACGCTGCCGATGGTAGGACTCACCTCCAGCTGCTCACCGCCGAGGAGCGTGTGAGGGAGGTTGCCAAGATGCTCAGTGGCGACGAGGTTACGGAGGCGGCAATGGAGCTGGCTCGTGGCCTGATTGAGAACTAAAAATACCGAATGGGATTAAATATGTACGGGTAGCAACATTGGTTGCTACCCGTACTTGTTTTTGTCCGTTTGTTACGACCGCTTATGCCTGATTGTGGCGGGCCAGGAGAGCCCTAATGTTCTCCACGCCCTGCTCGTCGAAGGTGACGGTGTGGAGTCCCAACTCGGCAGCGGCAGCGGTGTTGATGGCCTTATCGTCCACAAAGAGGGTTTCGCTCGGCTCCAATCCATAGCGTTCCAACAGACAGGTGTAGATACCCTCGTCGGGCTTGTTTATGCGCTCGTAGCACGACACCACAGCTCCATCAAAGTGCTCGAACACGTCGAAGGTCGTGCTGATGTGCTCGTAGAACTCCCTCGACATGTTCGACAATACATAGGTCTTTACACCCTCGCCTTTGAGCTCGGCAATCAGTTCCACTGTTTCGCTCACGGGTTGCAGGAGGTCCAAGAGGGCCTGAATGCGCTCCTGTGCCTCCTCAATGCTGCATCCTTTGTCGGAGGCCAACATTGAGGCAACCTCCTCACGGGTATAGGTGCCACGGTCGAACTCGCTCCAGTAGGCAGGGAAATCGTTGCCTGCAATGAACGAAAAGGTGTCGCCCAACAGCTCGGCCAGGCGCGAAAAATCACGTCCAAGCACCACTCCTCCGATGTCGAAAATCACATTCCTAATCATGGCCTTCTACCTATTTATATAATAAAGGGCGCGTGTGGGCCGTTAGTCGATGGTGATAACTCGGCGGGTGTTGCTGGTGGGGGTGATTGTTACCTTCATTACATCGTCGGGCAACAACTCCTCCACCTTCTCGGGCCACTCCACAAGGCACAAACCATCCGAATAGAAGTACTCCTCGTAGCCCATATCGAAGGCCTCCTCGGGGCGTTCGATGCGGTAGAAGTCGAAGTGGAAAATGGCATCACCCTTGTCGGTGTCGTAGCGGTTGATGAGGGCAAAGGTGGGGCTTGTTACGGTGTCCTCGCTACCCAGCTGGACGCAAATCTCCCTCACGAGGGTGGTTTTACCGGCACCCATAGGGCCGTAGAGGGCCACCACGTTGCGACCATCGAGGGCCTCCAAAATCTGTTCGGCTGCATCGGGCAGATCGCCCAAGCCGTTGACGTTAATCTCTTTCATATAGTGTGTTTAATCATTGTTGCTTTGTTGTGGTGTGTCCACTCAATCCTTCGGGCGGAGCACGATGTAGGGTACACACATCTCTTCCAACGAAATGCCACCGTGTTGGAAAGTATCGCGGTAGTAGCGAATGAACTGGTTGGCGTTGTTGGGGTAGGAGAAGAAGTCCCTACCGAGGGCGAAAATGTAGCTACTGGTGAGGTTGCTCTGGGGTAGCTGAGCCTCTGCGGGGCGAGTAATCTCATAGACCTCCTTGGGGTTGTAGTTGAGGTTACGGCCCGTCTTGTAGCGCAGGTTGGGCGAGGTTTCCCTATCACCAACCACCTTGATGGGGTTATCCACGCGGGTGGTGCCGTGGTCGGAGGTGATGATGACGGTGTGGCCCGCCTCGGCGAGCATTTTCAGCATTGTGTAGAGCTCCGAGTGCTCAAACCACGAGCGGGTGAGCGAACGGAAGGCCGCTTCATCCTCGGTCAACTCACGGATAATCTCTGTCTCGGTGCGCGCATGGGAGAGGATGTCGAGGAAGTTGTAGACAATGACCGAAAAATCGGCCTCCCTGACGTGGCCAAAGTTCTCCACGAGCTTGCGTCCGGCCTCGGGTTTTACGAGCTTGTCGAACGACACCTTCCAATCCTTGCCCGCACGCGAAATCTGACGGCGCAGGAAGTCCTCCTCATACTTATTCTTACCTCCCTCCTCGTTGTCGTTGAGCCACTTGTCGGGCATTAGCTTGTCGATAGCCAGGGGCATGAGGCCTGCAAAAATGGCATTGCGGGCATACTGCGTAGCGGTGGGGAGAATGCTGCAATAGAACTCCTCTCGGTGGAGGTCGAAGGAGGATATGAGCATGGGCCAGATGGTGCGCCACTGGTCATAGCGGAAGTTGTCAATCATCAGCAGAGTGGTCTTACCACGGTGCTCCTCCACGGTGGGTATAATCTTGTTTTTGAAGAGGGTGTGCGACATTGTGGGGCGCTCGTCGGTGCGCACATTCACCCAGTCGAGGTAGTTGCGCTTGATGAACTTGCCAAACTCGCCGCTTGCCTCGTTTTTCTGCATCAGGAGAATCTCCTTAATGCTGCGGTCGGACGACTCGGTGAGCTCCATCTCCCAGCCCACCAACTTACGGTAGATGGCACACCAATCCTCAAAGGTGCGGGCCGAGCTCAGCGAGGTGCTGATGCGACCAAACTCGGCACGATAGTCGGCCGTGGTCTGCTCCGTTACGAGCCTCTCGCGGTGGATGTTCTTCTTGATGGAGAGGAGCACCTGGTTGGGGTTTATGGGCTTGATGAGGTAGTCGGCAATTTTGGAGCCGATAGCCTTGTCCATAATGTTCTCCTCCTCGCTCTTGGTAACCATAATCACGGGTGTAGAGGGCCTCGCCTCCTTGATTTGGGGGAGGGTTTCGAGGCCGGTCATGCCGGGCATCATTTCGTCGAGGATGATGAGGTCGAAGGGCTCCTGACGTACCATATCCACGGCGTCATAGCCGTTGTTGCAGGTCTTTACATCATAGCCCTTGCTCTGCAAAAAGAGGATGTGGGGTTTGAGCAACTCCACCTCGTCATCCACCCAGAGTATGTTTACTTCGTTGTTGTTCATAAATCTACTGCAAAATTAACGATTATCTATGAATATAAATGCACACTCGCTCCATTTTATTGTGGACGCTCTCGGTGGAGTGGAGTAAAAAACGAGGGGCGCGCCGTAGCACACCCCTCGTTGGTATTGCAATAGGATCCTCTCCGAGTGGATCTTACTCCTTTTTGCTTTTTGCGGTCTTGCTCTTGACAACCTTGCTCTTGGTTGCTTTGCTTGTTGTTTTGACTGCTTTGCCGGTGGTGGCACTGTTTCGCTCCTGGCGTGCATCTCTCTCGGGGCGACGACGACGCAGGGCAACCTTCACGGCTGGTACTGCATGGCCCACAACAACATTGTCGATGGCCATCATTGTCTTGTCCAACAACTTGTGGAAGGGAGCAGCACCCTTGGAGATACCATTGGTGTGCCTGTCAACCTTG
>JAFYRC010000177.1 GCA_017547065.1 Tidjanibacter sp. | reverse complement strand
GCATACACTTATAGGGCTCCCTGGATCAGCCTGCGTGCTTCGGCCTACTACACCACCATCAAGGATCAGTCGAAGCTCATCAGCTTCTATGACGACGTGTGGGCAGCCTTCTCGAACATGTCGCTCACCGGCATCGACAGCCGCTACTGCGGTTTGGAGTTTGGTTTCCGCATGCCCATCGTAACAGACTTGGCTCTGTCGGGTGCTGCCAGCATTGGTGACTACATCTACACCTCCAACCCCATCTTCACCCAGACTCGCGACAACACCGACGCAATCCTCGTGGAGAACGCAAGGGTATACTGGAAGGGTATGAAGGTTGAGAGCACCCCTCAGGTGGCTCTGAACCTTGGTCTGAACTACAAGACCTCCAACAACATCTACCTCTCGATCGACGCAGAGTATTTCGACCAGATGTACCTCTCGATGAACCCCCTCTACCGCACCCTCAGTGCTATGGGTGGCCGCATTGACGCATCGCGTATCGACAGTGCTTTCGACAACTGCACCATCGGCGATATTATCAATCTTGCTGCTCTCGACGAGAACCAGAAACCCGGCCTTCACGCTCTGACCGACCAGGAGAAGTTCGCTCCTGCCTTTGTGATGAACGCCAGCATTGGTAAGACTTGGTATGTTGGTGGTAAGCAGTTTGGTTTCAGCTTCGAGATCAAGAACCTTACCAACACCATCACCAAAACCGGTGGTTTCGAGCAGATGCGACTCTTCTCGGACGACGAGTATGAGACCACAACCGGTACTCGCTACACTCGTTTCGACTCGAAGTACTTCTACCTCTACGGTACGAACTACTATCTTAACGTCTATTTCCGCTTCTAATCACCCGAACAACAGACAAAGAGAGAACATAAGGTTATGAAAAAGTATATTATAGCAATCTCGCTCGCACTTGTGGCACTGACCGCTTGCGAGCAACAGTGGGACAATGTGCCCAAATTTGAGCCCGCCACCGACGCTTCGGTGGGCGAGGGCTATCAGTATATGACCGTCAACGACTTCAAGCAGCAGTATTTCTACAACGAGACTCCCCAGCCTTCGAACGTTGTTAAGGCGGTTGTTATCCCCGACAAGGTTTACCTCAAAACCAAGGTTATCAGCTCGGACGAGCTCGGTAACACCTACAAGTCGATCTACCTCCAAGACGCTCAGGGCCCCGATAAAGGCGCCATTGAGATTAAGGTAGGCAAGGGCTCGATGTACACCATCTACAAGCCCGGCCAGATTCTCTACGTTAAGTGCGACGGCCTCCACTTGGGCAACTACCGCTGGATGCTCTCGCTAGGTGGTAAGTCGAGCGAGGATAAGTACTCCAACGGTTACATCGACATTCAGACCATCATTGACGACAAACTGCTCGCCGGTGAAATGGTGGGTCTTACCCCAGCCGACACTCTTGTGATTAATTCGTCGAATGTTGCAGAAATTCTTAGCAACGACAAACAATATCTTGGCACTCTGTGCCGTTTTGAGGATATCAAGAGCGTGTGGGGTACTGTGAAACACAATAGCTACTCCAACAGCGACGTGTTCCCCTCGTTCTTGGAGTCGTTGGATGGCAACTATGTCAACTATGTATACAGCGAGTACAAAGAGGATCCCAACTACCCCGATGGTCTGCCCGCAACTTGGGCTTACAGCTACTATGACTCGGAGGGTACAAGCAACTCCTACTATGGCTCGGCTCTGTTTACCTACACTGACGCCTATCCCTTCATCGTGCGTACCAGCGGCTACTCGAGGTTTGCATTGGAGCCCATCCCCGCAAATGGCATCGTGGTTGACATGACCGCCATCCTGTGCAAGTATTGCTCGAGCGGTGGTGGCTATATGAAGTACCAGCTGTTGCTCAACAGCGCCGACGACGTTGAGGAAAAATAGCCACTCCTCACAGCAAGGTTTGAAACAAGAATAACCAATTTATTAAACCCGAAAGATTATGTTTAAGAAACTCTTTTCGATTGTTGCCTTCGTAGCGCTCGGTATTCTGGGCGTGCAGGCACAAATGAACCCAATGGAGCCTATGCCGCAGGATCCCGAACTGCGCAAAGGTGTGTTGGAGAATGGCCTCACCTATTATATTAGGCACAACGCCAAGCCCGAGAATCAGGCCGACTTCTACATCTACGACAAAGTGGGTGCTATTCAGGAGGAGGACCTGCAGATCGGCTTGGCTCACTTCTTGGAGCACATGGCCTTCAACGGCACCACAAACTTCCCCGACAAGAATATGATCAACTACTTGGAGAGCGTGGGTGTGAAGTTCGGTGCCAACCTCAATGCGTGGACCGCAATGGAGCAGACCCAGTATATGATGCAGAGTGTGCCCCTGGGTAACCCCGAGGTGGTTGACAACGTGCTGATGATTCTCCACGACTGGGCATATTACATCTCTCTCGAAGAGGCTGAGATCGACAACGAGAGGGGTGTGATTATCGAGGAGTTGCGCACTCGCAACGATGCCAGCTGGCGTCTTCGCGAGAAGAGCGCACCCTACATCTATGGTCCCACCCGATATGCCGACCGCAACATCATCGGTACTATCGAGCAGCTCCAGTCGTTCTCCTACGATGATATCCGTGATTTCTACCACCGCTGGTACAACACCAAGAACCAGTGTATCGTAATCGTGGGCGACATCAACGTGGACGAGATGGAGCAGAAGGTTATCAAACTAATGAGCGACATCCCCGCAGTGGAGAATGCCGAGGAGATTGCCTACATTCCTGTGCCCGCAACCGAGGATGCCCAGATTGGCATCTTCACTGACCCCGAGCTCACCGAGACCAGCGTAGAGCTTATGGTACGCAGGGAGGCTATGCCCAAGG
>JAFYRC010000176.1 GCA_017547065.1 Tidjanibacter sp. | reverse complement strand
TACCCCGACACTTGGAAGGACTACTCGACACTCGAAATCGCTGCCGAGGAGAGCTACTGGACCAATATGAAACGCGCACAAGCGTGGTACACCGCCGACGGTATTGCCAAACTCGGCAAACCCGTTGACAAGGCTCAATGGCTGATGACTCCCCAAACCGTGAACGCATACTACAACCCCACCACCAACGAGATCTGCTTCCCCGCAGCAATTCTTCAGCCACCCTTCTTCAACCCCGAGGCTGACGACGCGGTGAACTATGGCGCCATCGGCGTGGTTATCGGCCACGAGATGACCCACGGTTTCGACGACCAGGGCCGTCAGTATGACAAGGACGGTAACCTGCGCGACTGGTGGACCAAGGAGGATGCCGAGGCCTTCGATAAGAGGGCACAAGTGCTTGTAGCACAGTTTGATGCCATTGAGGTTAACGACGAGGGCCTGCACGCCAACGGAGCATTTACCCTCGGTGAGAACATCGCCGACCAGGGCGGATTGAGGGTGGCCTACACCGCACTTCGCAACTCGCTCGGTGGTGTGGAGCCCGAGAAGATTGATGGCTACACCGCAGCGCAGAGGTTCTACATCTCCTACGCTACCCTCTGGGCACAGAACATCCGCCCCGAGGAGGTTATCAGGCTCACCAAGATTGACCCCCACTCGCTGGGTAAATGGAGGGTGAATGGCACCCTGCCCAACATTGCCGAGTGGTATGAGGCCTTCGGTATTGTGGACGGCGCAATGTTCCGCCCCGCCGAGGAGAGGGTTGTGATTTGGTAGTCCGCCAACGGCCAAAAGTAAAACCAAACAAAGAATGATAAACGAAGCAAGATATACCGAATTTCTGACTCTATGTCGGGAGCAGTTCAGCGACCACAGCGTGGGGCTTATTCGTCAGGCGTTGGCCATGGCGGGTGAGGCTCTCGATGGGCTGAGCCGCTACGACGGTACGCCACTGCTGGACCACTCCGTGGGTACGGCGCAGATTGTGGTCGGAGAGGTGGGACTCGGACGCAACTCGGCGGTGGCTGCCCTGCTGCACGACGCCGCACGAATGGAGAAGCTCAACCTGGCCGAGGTGAATACCACCTTTGGTGAGGCTGTGGTGGGTATCATCCTCGGTATGAACGATATATCGAGCATCAACACCAACAACGAAAAGGAGCAGGTGGACAACTTCCGCGACCTGATAATTTCCTACTCCACCGACCCGCGAGTGATACTCCTCAAACTGGCCGACCGCCTGGAGGTGATGCGTAAGATTGATATGTTCCCTCCCAAAAAGCGACTCCAAAAGAGTTGGGAGAGTATGAACCTCTACGCCCAAATCGCCCACAAACTCGGCCTCTACAACATCAAGAGCGAGTTGGAGGAGATCTCCTTTGCCCACATCGAGCCGAAGGCCTATGCCGAGATCTCCCGCCGTTTGGAGGAGAGCGCCGCACAGAGGGCCGAGCTTATGGCCAACGTGCTGGTACCCGTGGAGGAGAAGATGCGTCAGAGCGGCATCCACTACCACGTCAAGAGCCGCACCAAGAGTGTCTACTCCATTTGGCGCAAGATGATGCGCCAGAAGGTGAGCTTCGACGAGGTCTACGATATTTTTGCCATCCGCATCATCATTGACTGCCCCAGGGAGGCGGAGAAGATGCAGTGCTGGAACGTGTTCTCGATAGTTACCGACTTCTACACCCCCAACCCCGACCGTATGAGGGATTGGATATCCATCCCCAAGAGTAACGGCTATGAGTCGCTCCACGCCACCGTGTTGGCCTTTGGCCAGTGGGTGGAGATTCAGATTCGTACGGAGCGTATGGACGAGGTGGCCGAAAGGGGTATTGCTGCCCACTGGCGCTACAAGGGCGTGGGTGGTGGCACCATCAGCCACGAACAATGGCTCGCGCGCCTGCGTGAGATTATAGAGGAGGGCGGCGATAAGTCGGGTATTGCCCGCAAGCTGGACGCCTCAATGACTTCGCGTGAGGTCTTTGTCTTTACCCCCAAGGGCGACCTGCGCAAGCTCCCCGAGGGAGCCACGGTGCTCGACTTTGCCTTCGACATCCACACGTCGGTGGGTTCCTCCTGCGTGGGTGCTAAGATTGGCGAGAAGAACGTCTCTATCAAGGAGCCGCTGCGCAATGGCGACATTGTGACCATCCTCACGAGCAAGAACCAGAAGCCCAAGAAGGACTGGCTCTCGGTGGTGGTAACCAGCAAGGCTCGCCACCGCATCAAGGTCTGCCTGCGTGAGGAGGAGAGTAAGATGGCCAAGTTGGGTAGGGAGGTGCTGGAGCGTAAGCTGAAAAACTGGAAACTTACCATATCCATCGATGACGCCGTAAACGCCCTGTGCCGCCACTACAAGCTGCGCACGGGTATGGAACTCTACGGCCGCATCGTGGACGAGAAGGTCGATATGGGCGAGGTGAAGGAGATAATTACCCGCTACCTCGAAGTGGGTGACACTCCCCAACCACCTGCACCCCGCAAGGAGCCTGCAACTCCCCGCAAGGATCCCGCTCTTGCCGAGGAACTCATCTTGGGCGACGAGGTGCACGGCCTGAAATATAACATCGCACGTTGCTGTAACCCCATTTTTGGCGACGATGTGTTTGGCTTTACGACCATTTCGAGCGGTATCACCATCCACCGTAGCGACTGCCCTAATGCCAAGAGGTTGAAGGAGTTGTATCCCTACCGTGTGATGCCTGCACGCTGGCGTGGCGAGCAGAGCAAGGGTAGCTTTGTGGCCTCCATCCGTGTGGTGGCCGAGGATAGCCCCGGTGTGTTGAGCCACATTGTGGAGAAGATTGGAGCGCTGGGTATCAACATCCGCTCGGTGGCGATTTCGCCCACGAGGGATGGTCTTGCGGGTGGTGTTATCAATGTTGAGGTGCCCTCGTCGAGTGTTGCGGATATGGTGACGCACGCCATGTCTAAAGTCCCCGGCGTTAAGCGCGCCTCTCGTGGGTGATTTTAGCACCGTGCATCGGCTCAATTAGTAATTAGTAATTAGTAAAGAGTAAATATTTTCACCCCACAACAACTCCCCCTCTAAGTTAGAGGGGGTGCCCAAAGGGCGGGGGCGTCTGTCCGACGGTGGAAGGGCTAGAAAGGGCAGGAAGGGCTAGAAAGGGAAAAAACCGCAATACAACTCCCCCTCTAAGTTAGAGGGGGTGCCCAAAGGGCGGGGGCGTCTGTCCGACGGTCGACGGTCGACGGTTGACGGTCGACAAAAAAAACAGACCCCTCCGGCTTACAGCCACCTCCCCTAACTTCGGGGAGGAGTGGTTGGAAGGTTTCCTGACGATTGGAAGAAAAACAACATAACATCCACGCAAAACAGGCAACGCCTGCTATTGGCCTTTGGTTCAATTAGTAATTAGTAATTAGTAAAGAGTAATTAGTAAATATTTTTGACGGTTGACGGTTGACG
>JAFYRC010000175.1 GCA_017547065.1 Tidjanibacter sp. | reverse complement strand
CGGGATACTCAATCTTCACATCCACAACCTTACCATCCTCCTCAACAAGGGTATAGATGGGGTTGATGAAGCCTGCGTAGGGCTGGATGTTGAGGGTTGCATAGCGATCCAAAACCTCCTTGTGGAGCTCGGGGTCAATCTTCACGGCATACTTCTCAACCAACTCCCTGCCGGCCTCGAAATCACCCTCCGATTTGATGCGCTGTACCTCATAGAGCATCTCGCCAAAGAGCTCGCGCAGTTTGTCAAAGTCGTTTACAACGATATATTTCTTACCATCAACGGTTACCCACTCGATAACGTTGTCGGCCTTACCGCGCTCGTAGCACCACTCGGCGATAAGCTTACGGTTACGCATGTGCGACTCCTCAACGTTCTTACCCAACTCGATGCGGGTGAACTGGGTCATCATACCGTTCATGATATACTTCGCATACTGTGCTTTTGCTGCATCAAACGAAGGTACAAGACCAAGCTCAATGAGTTTGGCATCGCCCAGGTAGTAGAGGCCAAAGAGGTCGGCACGAGTCTCCTCGAGCGTGGAGCTATACTGTTTGAGCTCACCACCTTTGGTGCCGGGAGCCAACTGGCCCGAACCGTGACCAAGACACTCGTGGATGTCGGTGTGGAGGTTGTCGCTCAAACCACCATACTCGGCCAAGCGCTGACGATCCTCTTTGCGGAGAATGAACTCCTCATTGAAACCATTGCCATTGGCGCTCTCTGCATAGGCCTCGGTGATGTTGTCGATGGTCACCGACTTCGAGCCGTGCTCCTTGCGAATCCAATCGGCATTGGGAAGGTTGATACCGATGGGGGTTGCGGGGTAGGCGTCACCTGCGAGGGTTGCTGCGGTGATAACCTTTGCCGACACGCCCTTCACCTCTTTCTTGCGGAAAGCGGGGTTGATAGGTGCATTATCCTCGAACCACTGTGCATTGTCGCTGATAATTTTGGTGCGGAGGGTTGCCTCGTCGTTCTTGAAGTTAACGATGCTCTCCCAAGCGCCCTTGCGACCCAGGGGATCACCATAGTCCTCGGTGAAGCCGTTAACATAGTCGATGTAGCTCTCGGTGTCTTTGGTCCAAGCGATGTTGAACTCATCAAACAAACGGAGGTCACCGGTCTTGTAGTACTCAACGAGTGTGAGAAGGGTCGACTTCTGGGGCTCAGCAGCCACACCAGCAGCCTTCTCGAGCCAGTAGACAATCTGCTCGATAGCCTCGGAGTACATACCGCCAATCTTGTAAGTCTTCTCGTAAATCTTTCCGTTCTCTTTCACGAGTTTGCTGTTCAAACCGTAGGAAATGGGGCGAGGATCGTTCTTCTTTGCCATCTTGGCATAGAACTTCTCGGCCTCAGCCTGGGTTACACCCTCGTAGTAGTTCATCGACGAAGCCTTCAACACATCTACACCGTCGGCCTGTACGAGCCTCGAAGGATAGAGTGCGGGGTCGAACATGGCGGGAACGATAACGTTGAGCATGGCAGCCTGCGACTCAAAGCCCTCGCTGGGGATTACGGCAGCGCACTTAGCAACCAACTCGCCCTCGAAATACTCCTGCGAGAACTCGGGAGCGAACTTATCGTTGCTGTAGTGGTGGTGAATACCATTTGCAAACCACACCTTTTTGAGATACTTCTCGAAGGATTTCCACTCGGCACACTCTTTGTCACCCTGGTAGTTCTGATAGATTGCCTCAAGGGTGCGGCGAATTGCGAGGTTGTATTTGAAGTTCTGGTCGAACATGATATCCCTACCGCTGATTGCAGCCTGGTTGAGATAGTAGATCAGCTCCTTTTGCTCGAGGCTCAACTGCTCAAAACCGTGTACTTGGTAACGGAGGATTTTGATGTCGTCGAAGTTGTCGATCTGCCAACGGAACTCGCTGGTTTTCTGCTCGGCGCAGCTGGTGGCTACTAATGCAATCATTGCGGATGCGATTAAGAGTGTTACTTTTTTCATCTTTTGTAAGTTTGAGAATTATTCATTTGGGACAAAGGTAGCAATAAAAGTGGAATAACGCAGTTATTCATCCAAGATTTACCACTCTTTTTTCGCCCGCCGAGCCACTTGTGGTAAAATTTAGGGGGTTGAAAGCGCAAAAAAATGGAGTCACATGGAACAACTTTCAAAAAAGATTTCTATTTTTGTGGGTCGTATCGACCGTTTACGACATCAACCCGAAGTTAAACTAATGGCAAAAACACGTATGGATGATGGTTATTCCAGTAAAAATTGCAGCAGCATCAACGCTCAGCGCGGTGCCATTGGTTTATGGTTTGCGCTCAGCCGCTAATCTCGAGGCAGACATCCAATTCCTCACACAAGAAGAGGCAGCAAATGCTCTTACAGCCGGCACAATAGACATTGCTCTGTTGTCGGCCGATATGGCATGTGGTCTTGCGAACACAAAGGTGCTCGCAGGCTTCTGCATTGCCCCCGTTAAGGGTGCCTCGTCGAGCATTACGGAGGAGTGGAACGTTGCCGTTGACGCCCCTGTAGCAGCCGTGTGGGTTGCCCGCGAGGAGGTGTCGCCCGAGGTGTTGGACGCAATGGAGGAGGCTCTCACACTTGGCGTGGAGCGCATCTACGAAGCCCTGATGGTGCTCAACGAATGCCCCCGCATCGACGACTATACCTTCCTCACAACACAAATCGACTATCTGTTTGACGCAAAAAAACATAAGGCGTTAGAGGCGTATTGGAAAAGGCTCAAAAAAGCAACCGCCCACGCCAACCCTGGCTGACTGAAATAAGGAGCCGCAGGGGCAAAAGTTGCTCGCTGACGGCTGTCCATTCGGACAATTTAAGGAAAACACGTTCACCTCTAAATCCGAACAGCCACCCAATGATTACAATTTACCTGAAACAATACAACAAAATTGTGCGCGAAGCCGACATCAAGCTCTTCGACGAGCTCGGCTACGACGACATTTTGTGGATAGACCTCCTCTCGCCCACCATCCAGGAGCGCAAGGCGGTCGAGAACTTTATGGAGATCAACCTGCTCACTCGTCAACAGATTGAGGAGATTGAGTCGACCTCTAAGTACTCCGAGAGCGAGAGTGCCATCTTTTCCAACACCAACTTTTTCGTTCCTTCGCCCGATGGTTTCACCATTGAGCCGGTGTCGTTTATCGTGAGCGAGGGCCTTCTGATTACCACGCGTAACGCCGAGTTCCGCACCTTCAACGAGGCTTCGAAGAGGTTGCAGATGAACAACCGACAGTATACCACCGGCTACCACCTCCTGATCTCAATCTTGGAGGTACGAATCGACGCCGACGCCGACTTGGTAGAGAACGTTGCCAAGCAGATTGCCACATTGAGCAAGGAGATTTCGGTGGATGGTCGCATCGACAAGAGCGACATTACCCGCATCAACAACCTTCAAGAGCAGACGATGTCGATCAGGGAGAACATCTTTGACCGCCAGCGTATCCTCTCGGGTATCCAGCGAAGCGAGCGCTTCCCCAACGATATCTACCCCCGCTTGCAGTTAATGATGCGAGATGTAAACTCACTGATTTCCCACGCCGATTTCAGCTTCGAGCGTCTGGACTACTTGCAGGATACGGCGCTGGGTCTTATCACCATTGAGCAGAACAACACCTCGAAAATCTTCACTCTTGCTTCGGTAGTGTTCCTTCCCGCGACACTGGTTGCGAGTATCTATGGTATGAACTTCAAGTGGCTACCATTCCTGAATTGGGACTACGGTTGGCTTGTTGCAATGGCCCTGATTGTTGCCCTTTCGGGTGCCACCTATTTCTTCTTCAACCGCCAAAAGTAAGAGCAACAAACAGTGGGTTGCAGTCTTTTTCAAGGCACAACAAAACACCACATACAAAACGCCCTCAATCAATTGTGATTGAGGGCGTTACTTTTGTTTATGTTACCACAAAATTAACCTTATTTTCCCCAAAGTGCCCAGCTCATACCAACCCTCAAAACAGAGTTGCGATTGTCGGGAACGGAGATGTATGGGTTAGAACTCATGGAGTCCGAAATACCGTTGTGTGTTTGGGTGATACCAAGTGTGTAGCGTACTTCCAAGCCAAAGCCCCAGGAGGGAATCACAACCCACCTTGCGCCCACCGAAAAACCCACATCCCAAGGGTGGAACTCGCTCTTGTCAAACTTGCCCTCGCCACTCACAAAACCCTCGCCCACCACCGAAGGAGCCTGATAGGAGTAGGTGGCCGACACAAACTGGCCCGCCTGCACACCGGCAAGGAAAGTGAGGTGTTGTTTGGGCAGAGTGTAGGTGGCCAACAGAGGGATGTTCAGGTAGGAGAAATCATAGAGGTAGGAACTGCCGTCAACAACACTCATTGCACCCTGCTCCGAGAAGGCAATATCAACCTCCAAGCCCAACCTATCGTTGAACTTGTAGCCCACACCCAGCTCGGAGTAGATACCCGTCTTGGTCTCTACATCCTTTAAGCCCACGAGCGTGGAGAAGTTAACACCATCGTTGACGAGGAGCTCCAACTTTTGGCCCCAAGCAGGAGTGTTCACAAAAGCGCAGCACACGGCCATCACCACCATCAATGCTATTTTTTTCATACCGTTCATACAATTTCAAAACCTTTCACAAATGTATACAAAAAATCCCGAAAGCGGTGTTGGCCTTCGGGATTTTATTGTGATTAGGGTTGATTAGAACTCGTAGAACACGCCAAGCTGAACTACGCCCTGCTTGCCCCAAGCCTCGGAAACAACCTCGCCCTTGTCGCTCTTAACTGCGGGGAACACGTTGGTCAAACCAATGTTGTAGCGAGCGTCAACGCCGATGTTGGGGGTGATTTTATACTGCGCACCCAGCACAAGCGAGAAGTCAAAGCCATTGTAGTCCTCAACTGCCTCGGGCTCATACTTTGTAACCTTATCATCGGAGGTACTGGTCATAGTGTAATTGAAGCCGGTAGCAAAGCCCAGCTGGGGACCTACAAATGCACGAATGGGACCAAAGTGGAGTTTTGCCAAGATGGGCACGTTGATGTAGTTAGCCCTGTAGGAGGTATCGGCGGTAGTTGCTGCACCCAGCAACGAACTGCTCGACTCAAGCTTGGTGTTTACACCCTGCATCGAGTAGTTTATCTCTACCTGCACGCCCAGCATAGGCATAACCATATACTCTGCCCAGATGCCTGCGTTGAGGCCCAATTTCATCGACTGGCTGGGGGTTACTTTAGCCAAGTCGCCAAGGTCAAGACCACTGTCTTCCGAGGTCATATCGCTGATACTCGCTAGGTTACCTCCAACCTTAACACCGTAGTTGATTTGTGCAAAAGCGCCCAACGAGAGTGCCAATGCAACGATAGTTGCAAGAATCTTTTTCATAAGTTTTGT
>JAFYRC010000174.1 GCA_017547065.1 Tidjanibacter sp. | reverse complement strand
TCTCAATTCTCAATTCAAGATATGGGACTGATTTTATGTATTGAGACAGGCACCGACATTTGTTCGGTGGCATTGGCGAGGGATGGCGAGATGATTGCCCTGCGCGAGAGTGACCTTGGACACGACCATGCTCGTAAGGTTGGCGTGTTCACCCAGGAGCTCCTGCGCGAGCACGACATTACCCCCGAGGAGTTGGACGCTGTGGCTGTGGGTAAGGGCCCCGGTTCCTACACGGGCCTCCGCATTGGTGTGTCGTTTGCTAAAGGCATGTGTTATGCGCTGGGTATTCCACTGCTGTCGGTCGACTCGTTGAGGTCGCTGGCGGCTTGCTTGGTGGAGGAGCACGAGGCAGGAATCGTGGAGGTGGAGGATTGGGACAATACCATTCTGTGTCCAATGATCGACGCCCGCCGTATGGAGGTTTATGCCGAGCTGTTTGATACCACCCTGACGCCCCAGAGCGAGGTGGTGGCCGAGGTTGTTACCGATAGGAGTTTCTTTGATGTGCAATTGCAGCGCAAGAGGCTTGTTATTTTCGGCAGTGGCGCCGAGAAGTGCCAGGGCGTGTTGGAGTGGGCCGAGTATGTGGAGGTTGCTCCTTCGGCTCGTGGTCTGTGTGCCGAGGCCGAGAGGAAATTGCAGGCCGGCGAGGTTGAGGATGTTGCCTACTTTGAGCCCTTCTACCTGAAAGACTTTATCGTTACGGCTTCCAAGAAAAAACTTTTCTAAAAACGGGAGATAAACGAAGAACGAAACAATAGAGAATAAAATGGGATACAACGAAGACAAACAATTCCAGCTTGACGACCGCTATATGCGTATGGCGAGGGTGTGGGCCGAGAACTCCTACTGTATTCGCCGCCAGGTGGGTGCGCTCATCGTGAAGGATAAGATGATCATCTCGGATGGCTACAATGGCACTCCCTCGGGCTTTGAGAACATTTGCGAGGATGAGGGTGGTGTGACCAAACCCTATGTTTTGCACGCCGAGGCAAATGCAATCACCAAGTTGGCCAAGAGCCACAATAGTGGCAACAATAGCACCTTGTATGTTACCGCGTCGCCTTGTATGGAGTGTTCCAAACTCATCATCCAGTCGGGCATTAAGAGGGTTGTTTACAGCGACCTCTACCACAACACCGACGGTGTGGAATTGCTCAAACGCAGTGGCATCGAGGTTGTACAGCACAAGGTTGAGCCATAAGTTGCCGGATCTTGCGTGAGAAAATCAAGCCATGAAAACCCTGCAACTGCACATAATTTCTCCCACCGGCGAGTTGTTTAGCGGTAGCGCATTAAAGGTGCTACTTCCGGGTGCAAAGGCCCCCTTTGTGGTGCTCCCGATGCACGCCCCGCTGATTTCGTCGCTCACAAGAGGGGAGATTCGCTACACGGCCGAGGACGGCACCGACCACTCGATTGCGGTGGGCGGAGGCTTTGTGGAGGTCAAGGGCGACGTTGTGCGAGTGTGTACGGAGTGATAAACCGAAAAACCAACCATAAAATGAAACCTAAAACAGCGAACGAAATAACTCTCTTTGCAACCATTATCTTTGGTGTTGCGGTGCTGGCCATCAAGGCCATGTGGCCCGAGGTCTACACGCCCGTGTTCTGGGTGGTGCCCGCATTTTTCTACATATACGAAATGGTCTTTGTGTGGCTGTTAGGCCGCTACGACAAGATGAAAGCCGAGAAGGTGCTGACCACCTCAATGATTATGAGGGGTGTGAAGTTCCTCGGCGTGGCAGCCCTGATGGTTGTCTACGTAAAGCTGGGCTTGGCGGGCAAAACACACTTCTTGCTCTACACCCTCCTCTACTATATCCTCACTTCGGCTTGTGAATCGTGGGCTGTTAGTGTCTACAACAAGAACAGACAGTAGGATAGGATGAAGGCTTGGTTGCGACATACGGCTCTGTTGGTGGCACTCCTCATTGGAGGTGGGCTGCTGGGCAGTGTGTATGCTTCCAAACCACAAGGTGAGCCGGCCGAGCCACAAGAGGTTGCGGTTGACGGCCCCGAGGTGGTGTCGCAGGAAGAGGCCAAACTGGATGTTGTGGGCCTAATCTTTGAGCACATCGGCGATAGCTACTCGTGGCATATTACAACAATTAATGGCCACCATATCGAAATCCCCCTGCTCTGCATCGTGCGCTCACAGGAGGGTAGGTGGTATGCCTTTTCATCGGCCAAAGTTGCCCATGGACACACCCACGAGGGATTTTTTATTAACCACGAGGGTGAACAGTGGAAGGGTAAACTTGTGGCTCACAACAGCGAGGGTGAACTCTATCGCCCACTTGATTTGTCCATAACCAAAAATGCTGCCGGTGTGATGTTCAATTCGCTGGTGGTGATTGTGATAATCCTCGGCGTTGCGGGTTGGTACCGTAGGCGCAACTACGACCACACGGCCGTACCACGAGGCTTTGTGGGTGCTGTGGAGATGCTCATTGTGAGCCTTGTTGATGATGTCATAAAACCTTCGGTGGGTAAGGACTACAAGCGCTACTCTCCCTACCTACTCACGGCCTTCTTCTTCATCTTTGTGAGCAACCTGCTGGGCCTTGTGCCCATCTTCCCCGGCGGTGCCAATGTGACGGGCAACATCGCCATCACCTTGGTGCTGGCCTTGGCTACAATGTTTGCCGTGAACGTGTTTGGCAACAAGGAGTACTGGAAGGAGATCCTGTGGCCCGACGTGCCTGTGTGGATGAAGTTCCCCATTCCGCTGATGCCCGTCATCGAGATTTTCGGTATCATATCAAAACCCTTTGCGCTCACTATTCGTCTGTTTGCCAACATTATGGCGGGTCACACGGTGCTCATAGCCCTCACCTGTTTGGTCTTCATTACCGTGAACATGGGCGCAACAATGAATGGCGTGATGACGGTCTTTTCCGTGCTGCTTTCGGTCTTTATGCTCGTGTTGGAGCTACTGGTGGCCTACATTCAGGCCTACGTGTTCACAATGCTCTCGGCTGTGTTCATTGGCCTTTCGCGCAAGGAGCACCACGCCGCCCACAAACCTACGCAACAACATAAATAACAAACATACATAACTAAAACACTAAACACTATGTTAGCATTTATTACTCTTTTGCAGGCAATCAACCTCGGTTCGGCAGTTGCACCCATTGGTGCTGCATTGGCAGTTCTTGGCGCAGCTTGGGGTATTGGTAAAATTGGCTCCAACGCTTTGGAGGCTATGGCTCGTCAGCCCGAGGCCGCAGGCTCGTTGCAGACCGCAATGATTGTGTCGGCAGCTCTGATCGAGGGTGCAACCCTCTTTGCGATTGTTGTCTGCCTGATGGCCCTCTAATGGGTGGGACCATTGTAGCAAACACAAGGTAAACAAAAGAAAAGCGAGGAAAAATGTCGTTATTAACTCCCGAATTAGGACTTCTATTTTGGATGCTCCTGTCGTTCCTGATTGTGTTTGGAGTGCTGGCCAAGTTCGGCTTCCCCGTGATTACGGGCATGGTCGATAAGAGGCGCGCCCAGATTGAGGAGGGGCTTGCAGCCGCCAAGGAGGCTACCGAAAGGCTCCAAAGTGTGGAGCAGGAGGCTGCCCACATAATCGAGGAGGCTCAGAAGAGGCATGCCGAGATTGTGGCGGGTGCGATGGCCGACAGCCACCGCATCGTGGATGGTGCACGCCAAAAGGCCGAAGCAGAGGCAACCGCAAAGGTGGAGGCGGCACTTTCCCAAATCGAAATCGAAAAGCAGAAGGCTCTGGGAGAGTTGCGCACGGAGGTGGCAATGCTCTCGGTGGAGGTGGCCGAGAAGGTGTTGCGCGAGAAGATGGCCCACAGTGAGGCACAAAGCAGCTACATCGAAAGGCTCATCAACGAGGCCGAGAGTGAACAACCCAAGCCCAACGCCTAAACCCCCTTGTAAAAGTACCCACGTCCAACACCCACGCCCCCGAAGATGAACGATAGTATTCTCTCTGGTCGCTACGCCAAAGCGTTGCTTGCCCAAGCCGATAGTGTCGGGCAAGCCGAGGCTCTCTACCCCGTTATGGAGCAGATGGCCCGCCTGCTTATGGGCTCGCACGAAGCCAGGGCGTTGCTCGACAACCCAATGGTGGAGCGAGGAAAGAAGTGTGGCGTGATACTTTCGTTGGTGGGAGAGGAATGCTCGGAGGAGTGCAGGGCCCTGCTTAAGTCGTTTGTCGATTTGGTACTTGCCCACCACCGTGAGCAGTGGCTAGCGCAAATGGCCCTTGCCTACCTGCGCCTCTATCGTAAAAGTCGCGGCCTTGTGAGGGTGCGACTAACAACCACAACGCCCCCCGAGGAGGCGCTTGTTGCACGACTGAAAACCATCGTGGAGGAGCGTACGGGCGGTGTTGCAGAGGTGGTTACCCGCGTTGCCCCCGATATTGAGGGCGGCTTCGTGTTGCAGGTGGACGACCTCCTATTAGATGCATCCCTAAAGGGGCAATTGGAGAAAATAAAGAGAGAATTTCTCCGCAAAAACAAAACACTTGTATAGTATGGGTGTTCACCCAGTCTTCAATCACGGAGTGCGTGGTTAGAGGGGCGGGTGGGCACAACCAAAAACACACACAAAATGTCAGAAATCAGACCAAGCGAGGTGAGCCGTGTGTTGCGCGAGCAGCTGGCAGGCATCGACACCACAGTGAAATTTGAAGAGGTCGGCACCGTATTGCAGGTGAGCGACGGCGTGGCACGCATCTATGGACTCCAAAATGCCGAGAGTGGCGAGTTGTTGGAGTTTGAGGGTGGTGTGTCGGGCGTGGTGATGAACCTCGAGGAGGACAACGTTGGTGCCGTGTTGCTCGGTCCTACCGACCACATCAAGGAGGGACAAACCGTAAGGCGCACCGAGCGCATCGTGTCGGTGGATGTGAACGACAATGTGGTTGGTCGTGTTATTAACCCCCTGGGTGAGCCCCTCGACGGTAGGGGTGACATCGCGGGCGAGAAGTTCTCAATGCCTTTGGAGCGTAAGGCCCCGGGCGTTATCTTCCGCCAGCCCGTGAACGAGCCACTCCAAACTGGCCTCAAAGCGGTGGACGCGATGATTCCTATTGGTAGGGGACAGAGGGAGCTCATCATCGGCGACCGCCAGACTGGTAAGACCGCCATCGCCATTGACACCATCATCAACCAGAGGGACAATTTCCTCAACGGTAAGCCCGTCTACTGCATCTACGTTGCCGTAGGTCAGAAGGGCTCCACGGTGGCTAATATCGTTAATACCCTGCGCGAGAAGGGCGCAATGGATTACACCGTGGTGGTTGCATCGACCGCCTCGGACCCCGCAGCGTTGCAATACTTTGCCCCCTTTGCCGGTGCGGCTATCGGCGAGTGGTTCCGCGATACGGGCCGCCACGCACTGGTTGTGTATGACGACCTCTCCAAGCAGGCTGTGTCCTACCGTGAGGTGTCGCTGATTCTGCGTCGCCCCTCAGGTAGGGAGGCCTACCCCGGCGACATCTTCTACCTCCACTCGCGTCTGCTCGAAAGGGCTGCCAAAATCATCGCCAACGACTCGGTGGCCGAGAAGATGAACGACCTGCCCGAGTGTCTGAAGGGTAAGGTTAAGGGAGGTGGCTCTCTTACTGCACTTCCTATTATCGAAACGCAGGCGGGCGACGTGTCGGCCTACATTCCTACCAATGTGATCTCGATTACCGACGGTCAGATTTTCCTTGAGAGCGACCTCTTTAACCAAGGCGTAAGGCCGGCGATTAACGTGGGTATCTCGGTGTCGAGGGTGGGTGGCAACGCCCAGATCAAAGCGATGAAGAAGGTGGCAGGTACACTCAAAATCGACCAGGCACAATACCGCGAGTTGGAGGCCTTTACCAAGTTTGGTGGCGACCTCGACCCCGTGACGGCCTACGTTATCGACAAGGGACACAAAAATACCGAGTTGCTCATTCAGCCCCAGTATGCCCCCATGCCCGTGGAGGAGCAGATTGCTGTGCTCTACTGTGGTGTGAATGGACTCCTCAAAGAGGTGCCCACGGATAAGGTGAGGAGTTTTGAAAAACTCTTCTTGGAGCTCCTGCGCGCCACCCACGCTGAGGATGTGCTCGGTAGGTTGAAGAGTGGAGTGCTCAACGAGGAGGTTGTGGCAACAATAGAGAAGGTGGCCGCCGAGGTTGTGGCTGCCATTAATAAATAAGTAGGTAACACCAAACGACACCAACGTGGCATCACTCAGGGAGATAAAGGAGAGAATTGCATCGGTGCGTAGCACCCGCAAGATTACCTCGGCTATGAAGATGGTTGCGGCTGCAAAACTGCACCGTGCCCAGCGAAACATAGGCGCACTGGTTCCCTATGCCGAAGAGTTGGGCCACATAACCTCCCACCTTGTGGGTGGCGAGGGTGTTCCCTCCATTCCGCTGGCTACGCCACGAGAGGTGGGCAAGGTAACTGTCGTGGGCTTTGCATCCAACGGTACGCTGTGTGGAGCCTACAATGGCAACGTGGTAAGGCGCACGGTTAAGGCCGTGGGCGAGTGGCGAGGTGAGGGTGCCGAGGTGGACGTTAGGGCTGTGGGTGAACAGCTCGCCAAGGGTGTGCGCCGCGAGGGGGTGATGTGTGTGGATGGCTATGAGGAGCTCTCCGACAGACCCACCTACGAAATGGCCGCCGAGATGGCCCAAAGGTTTATGGACGACTACCTGGCAGGGCGCACCGACCGAGTAGAACTCGTTTACTACAAATTCCTCTCCGCAGGAACACAAAACCTTGTGTGCGAAACACTCCTTCCCGTTGAGGTGGGGGGTGGCGAGGGCCACGGTGCGGTAGGCACGGAGTATATTCTCGAACCCGGCCGCGAGGAGCTGATTGCCACCATCATCCCCCGACAGATTACCCTTAAACTCTACACCGCCGCCCTCTCGGCGTCGGCTTCGGAGCACGCCGCAAGGATGATTGCAATGCAGTTGGCTACCGACAACGCCGACAAGCTTATTGGCGAGCTCGCACTCGAATACAACAAACAGCGACAGCAGGCCATTACCACCGAATTGCTCGACATTATGGGTGGTCAGAATAGGCAATAAGTCGTTCGTTTTCTTTCTTTTTTACTTTACATTTGGATGTTTCTGGTCTGTATTCCCTGTAAGGTTGTGCACTTTTTCTGCATTTGTGGTTGAAAATGCAGAAATGGTGTGTTTTTTGTGCGAAAATCACACAGGTTTAGGGAGTTTTGTGTTAAAAGGACTACTTTTGTTCCGTTAACTGCGACATAAAACAAATTCAGGAGTGCGTCTTGGATCCCCAATCCCAGCCCCCTAAACAATTAAAATACTGATTATGCCGACACGACAGAACAATGCACAACTTCCCAGCCGAGTATTAGATTTTGACTTCATTGTCAAGACCTTACAGCTTCATCCCGAGCCCGCATTTCACTACTTCGAAATAGCAAGTGGCGACCAGATGATCACCTCAACTATCGACCGTAGCATCATGCTGCGCGACGGTGTGTTGATTTGGATTTGTAGGGCTGGTAGTGTGCTGGTGTCGGTTGATGGCACATCACACACAATGAGGGCCGGCCAGATGCTCATCGTCTTTGCCGGTACCTACTGCCGCTTCACCACCGTATCGCCCGATTTCTTGGCCTCGACCATCGTGGGCCGCATCAACGAGGAGGCTTCGGTGGGTAGCATTGTCAACACCTTCCCCCGCTTGCGTCAGACTCCCGTGATCTCGCTGCTCAAACAGGAGAATCACGTGCTTTCGTCGCTCATGGAGTACATCGCAGCATCCTCTGCCAACCACCACAACTACAACCGTGCCGACATCGATCGCAACATTTTGGCCATCATGCGCTCGGAGTTGGTGGACATTTTCCTGCGTCGCAATCTTGCTGTGAAGGAGATTTCGGCCAACGAGCAATTGGCAAAGAGGTTTAATATGATGTTGACCACAGGCTCGTTCGAGCACCGTGATGTGGACTACTACGCAGAGATCTTTGGTCTTACCCCCAAGCAGTTCTCGGCGAAAATCAAGAGGGTTACGGGCATGACCCCCTCGGATATGATTGCAGAGGCTGTAATCAAGAACGCAAAACGCTTGTTGCTGAATGCGAGCCTTTCGACAACAATCGTTAGCGACCGAATGAACTTTGCCACCCCCTCGTTCTTCTGCCGCTACTTCAAGCGCTACACGGGACTCACTCCCCAGCAGTGGCGCCAAAGCGTGAGCGAACAGTAGGAAAAAACATGGGTGCGCCCCCAAAGAGAGCCCCAAGTTGTTCAAAAATCGGCGATAAATTGTGCTATCTAATAAAAAAAGATGGTTTGAGTTTTGATTTTTGAATTTAATGCGTATCTTTGTGCACTCAAAAGGCCCAGATGGCGGAATTGGTAGACGCGTTGGTCTCAAACACCAATAGGTTCACCCCTGTGCCGGTTCGATCCCGGCTCTGGGTACAAGAAAGGCGGAAGACATTGTTCTTCCGCCTTTTTCGTTTAATAATCAATTAGTTAGCCACTTTATTCTTGGGGTTCCACAGCTTCGGTAGCTGCTTTTGCTGCGGCGAGTTCCGCACGAATGGCGGCAGCCTTCTCTGCATTTTCCTTCCAATTGGCCAAAACGTTGTCGAGCTCGATGTAGAGTTCCTCCCTAATGGCGCGCAGTTTTTCCACCTTATCGCGGTTTTTGGGTCGGATAAAGTTGTTGTAGCCCACAAATTTGGTGTACCAAATGATGTAGTGGTACGAATAGATTGCCATTAGCGGGTAGGCAGCAAGGTAGCACAGCGCCGAGAGCCAATTGCCACAACACAGCATCACCACAACGGGTACGATGCAGAAGAGCGGGAAGGCAATCAGCAGCAACACACCAACCCTCACCGACGAGCGGAACATCTGGTCCTTGATGAACTTTTTGAGGAAAATCTCGGGGATCAAGAACATTGGGAAGGTGGGGATGATGCTCACAATGAAGAGGGGTAAGCCAAGCAGGAGCATCAGCACCCTATTAATCAGACCGCCCAGGCCGGTGCGGTTCTTCTCAAAGAGCCACTCTCGCACACCGAGTTTCTTTATACCTTTGGCATATTTGCGCACCTTGTCGTAAATAGCCTCCATCTTTTCGGGCTCGGCCACGGTGGCGTCGTCGAGTTTCCTGACGAGTTCCTTGTCGGCTTTGAGCTTGGAGGGAAGGTGTTTGGGGTCAAGTCCAATGGAGAGTGCATACTGCTCGCCATAGACACCGTCGCGCAGAAAGTCAACCTGCTCGTAGTGCTCCAAGTCGGTAATGTTGAGCATCATCGACTCAATCTGCTGGCGCACCATTGCGTTCACCTCGCGGATAGCCACGCGGGGTTGCTCTTTGTAGAGCTCATAGAATGGCACGAGAGAGATGGGGTCGCCAAACATCATCATTGCATCCTCCCTGGCGTGCTGATAAACTGCGTAGTGGTGGGCCGCAGGCATCACAAAAACCTCCCTCTGGAAGCCACTCTCCTCTGCGGCGTTGAACGCCATTTTGAGATATGCGGGCATAAAGTTGCCAAGCCAACGTTTGTCCTGGTGGCCGGCTTCGGGGTAGAGGATTACGGTTTCGCCCCTGCGCAGTGCATAGGCCACTTCCTGGAAGGTCTGCTGGTTTTTACCCACGGAAGCATAGCCGTCGTATTTCATACGGTAGGCGGGCAGTGCTCCCAAGCCACGAATGGCCCAGTTGAAGATGGGGTTTTTGAAGACATTGGCCCTTGCCAAGAAGCGTGGCTTGCGGTCTGAAAGGGCAAAGCCCAACAAGAGGGGGTCGTTCAAGCAGTTTTGGTGCTGCGTCACGGCAACGGTGGGAATACCGTCGGCGGGCATCTTCTCGCGACCCTCAATATAGAGGTGACGATAGTACAATTTATCGTGCAAAAGTTTCAAATATCCTCGGAAAATCTTGGCGGGAAGGCCTGGTTTTCGAGGTGAAAGTTCTTTTGTCATAGAGATTTTCTTTGGTTCAACTTCGGTTCTCCCTTACGCAAATATAATGACTTTTTTGCAAAAAGCAAAAATCGCACCCGTGTACGCTTTGTTCTCTCGCGCGGGCGCGCACGGTCGCACATGCCCGCGCGCATAAATGCACATGCGCGTACATACGCACACGCACGCAAGCGCGGGAGCCTGCGTGCTTTACAATATTGTATTCGGAAGTTCCCTGCGCCCGTGGGATTAGAGTCGGGCAAGGGTGGCGAGAATAATCTCCACACAACCCTCCACGCCGAGGAGCGAAGAGTTCAAGCAGAGGTCGTAGCTCTCGGCTGCGCCCCATGTCTTGAAGGTGTAGTAGTTGTAGTAGGCAGCACGGCGCTTCTCCGTTTGGGCCAGGCAGGAGGCAGCCTCCTTGCCACTCGTGCCCCTACACTCGCAGATGCGTGCAAGGCGGTCACTCTCGTCGGCTGTGATGAAGACGCTCAACACGCCATCCATATTGCGCAAAACATAGTCGGCACACCTACCAACGATAACGCATGAGCCCTGCTCGGCCAAGCCTTCGATGGTTTGGCTCTGGATGCCGAAGAGGGTATCGTTGTTGATATATCCCGAGTAGACTGCCGAGTTGAGTCCCCAGGTGTTCCAACCCATAGCCTTCACTTTGCTCTCCTTCTCGTCGGCTTGTTCGAAAATCGAGGGGAGGAGTCCGCTCTGCTTGGCGGCCTCGTTGATGATTTGTTTGTCATAGACGGGCACTCCGAGCCTTTGGCCCAACATCTCTGCCACTGCCTTACCGCCGCTACCGAGCTGGCGGCCGATGGTTATCACAAATTTCTTATCCATATCAACTGTGGGTATTTGTGTCTGTCCTTATTTATCCTCCTCAACACCCTTGAAACCGATGGTCTGGGGTGCGGTCTTAAACTTGCGAATCAACGAGAGCATCATCACTGCCGCCACAATGGTTGCAATGGTGTCGGAGATTGGCATTGCCATCCACACACCCTTGATGCCAAAGAACATTGGCACCACAACAAGGCATGGTATCAAAAACAACACCTGACGCGACAGCGACAAGAATATCGCCTTGCCTGCCATGCCGATACTCTGAAAGAAGTTGCCCACAACCATACTTAGGCCCACAATGGGGAAGGCTGTCATTGCAATAGAGAAGCCCTTGGCGGCAATATCAATCATGTTGGGCTCGTTGGTAAAGAGCCTTACGGCAAACTCCGGAGTCAACTGACCAACCAAGAAACCGAGCGTGGTGGTAATTGTTGCCCACATAACCGTCTGCCAAAAGACCTTCAACACCCTGTCATACTTGCCTGCACCATAGTTGAAACCTGCAATGGGCTGCATACCCTGGGTGAATCCCATCACAATCATCACAAAGAGGAAGATGATGCGGTTGACGATACCGTAGGCACCAATCGCAATGTCGCCCACACCCTCGCCCAGTTGGTCGCCATAGTGGCGGAGCTGGTTGTTGATCAATAGCACCACAAAGCATGAGGCCATGTTCATCAAGAAGGGTGAAAGACCGATTTTGAGCGACTCACGAGCAATTTTCTTGTCGAAGGTAAACACCTTGCCGTTCTCAAAGTGGAGCACCTCGCCCTTGTTGGAGAGGATGCGGAGCTGCCATATGAGCGACACCACCTGTGCTAACACCGTAGCGATGGCCGCACCCTTGATACCCATGTCGAACACAAAGATGAACAAGGGGTCAAGAATGGCGTTCAGCACCACCGTGAGAATTGTCAGCCACATTGCCACCTTGGGCCTGCCTGCGGCCCTCAATACGGCATTCAGGCCGAGGTAGAGGTGGGTGACAACATTACCAATCAGGATGTAGATCATATACTCCTTGGCGTAGAAGATTGTGTTGTCGCTTGCGCCAAAGAAGTAGAGAATGGGGTCCAGGAAGAGCAGTCCGAAGAACATCAACAACAC
>JAFYRC010000173.1 GCA_017547065.1 Tidjanibacter sp. | reverse complement strand
TCTTCTATTCAAGCCACTCTTTTTATCTAAAAAAGCCTTGGATTTGCGAACCAAACTCGAACCTCACAAGTACAACGGCATAAAAGGGTTACTAAACAAAATTAGACGTAATACACCTCTCGATGACCTCCTTGCTTTTTTCCTCTCAATAACCAAAGAGCATTTTAAAAAGATGGACGAAACCCTTCAGGCTCTTGGAGAAGACAAACTCAAAGAAATCAACTCGATCTTCAAAGAGAGCAACGAAAACTTTTATAAAACAATTTGCAACACAGGCGAGGACATCTATGATAAGTCCAATGACATCAAACGTAGTTTCAAGGGACTACTCAAAAGTCCAGACAAAAAAATAGAGAAAACTTCCCAAAAGGTATTTACATGTGAGAAAAAGGGTGACGATACAATAATCCATGTAACCGTAGATGCTTTCACAGAGCGTTACAACAAAATATTCACATCTAAACAGAGCAACGAGTCCGAACAGAACAAAAAGATTGCGAAGAAGAAATGCAAAAAGAAAAACGCACAAGATACTAATAGCTCCGAACAAAAGAATAATACCTATTGGCACAAATCCATCAACGAACTCAAAAATAAAATCAATGAGTACAAGCTCCCCGAGAATGCGTTCAAAGACTACTTTGATCTTTGGGAGAAAGAGCAGTGGGATTTGTATGACTTCTACCTCACTATCCTCAAGATGGACATTGCTTTGGAGTATGACAAAATCGGAATGATTAAGTTTAGATAGCGTAGGGCTTGGAGAATTTCCAACTCTATCGTTATCTTTGCAGAATGAAACGCACGAACATCATCATACCCATTGTGGCGGTGGTGGTGTTGGTGGGGCTGATGGCCTTTGACTGCAATCGTCGCACCAACACACAACCCGCCCCCTCGACCACCCTGCGTGGCGAGGCCCTCGGCACATTCTACCAAATCACCGCAAAGGGCTCTCTTTCAGAGAGTTTTCCCGAAAGGCTCGATTCTCTATTGGGTGTTATCAACCGCTCGATGAGCATCTTCGACAAGGGGTCGCTGTTGAGTCGCATCAACCGCGGCGAGACCGACCAGGCCGACGAATACATCGTCTATTGCCTCGACCTTGCTCACTCCGTGAGCGAACTCTCCGACGGCGCCTACGACATCACCGTGAAGCCACTCGTGGAGGCCTTCGGTTTTGCCGGCAAGAGGGGTAACTACTCCGTCAATACCGACTCGCTGTTGCAGTTTGTGGGCTACCGCAAGCTCTCCCACGACGGCCTGCGCATCATCAAGGCCGACCCCCGAGTACAGATAGACCTCAACTCCATTGCTAAGGGTGCAACTGTTGATATGGTTGCCCGCCTGGTGGAGAGCGAGGGCATTACCGACTACCTCGTGGACATCGGTGGCGAGATCTACTGCCGTGGCACCAATGCCTACGGCAAACCCTGGGGTGTGGGCGTAGAAACTCCCTTTGAGGGCAACTTCTCACTCACGGGCGAGCACGTAACAAAGGTGATTCGAGTGAGCGACATCGGCATGGCAACCAGCGGCAACTACCGCAACTTCCGCACCGACTCGCTGGGCAACAAATACACCCACATCATCGACCCTCGCACGGCCACATCGACCACCAGCAACCTCCTCTCCGCCACCGTATTAGCCGAGAGCTGTGCGCTGGCCGACGCCTATGCCACAATGTTCATCACCCTCGGTCTGGAACGCAGTGTGGAGATAGCCGAGCAGAACAACATTAGCGCCCTTTTCATCTACGACGACGGTGGCAAAATGCGAGTAAAAGAGGTATGTTTCGACAAGGCCCTCTAAAAAACTTCCTTACAACCGATGACAAACGAAGAGATCAAAATACTACAAGGGCTCAACGAAGCCCAAGAGCAGGCTGTGGTGGGTTTTGAGCACCCATCGCTCATTGTGGCCGGTGCAGGTTCCGGCAAGACCCGTGTATTGACGTGCCGCATTGCGTGGATGATTGCGCAGGGTGTGGCTCCGTGGTCGATCATGGCCTTGACCTTTACCAACAAGGCCGCCAAGGAGATGAGGGAGCGTATTGAGGCCATGGTGGGCGAGAAGAGTCGCTACATCTGGATGGGTACGTTCCACTCCGTATTTATGCGCATCCTCACCAACGAGGCCGAGCGCATTGGCTACCAGCCCTCCTTCACCATCTACGACACCTCACAGAGCGACTCCATCGTGAAGAACATCATCAAGGAGATGCAGCTCAGCGACGAGGTCTACAAGCCCCGTGATGTGCGCTCGCGCATTTCGCTCGCCAAGAACAACCTCGTAACGGCCGCCGCCTACGAGAGCAACCCCACGCTCATGGAGGAGGACAAGCGTCGCCGACAGCCACAGTTCTATCAGGTATACAAGAAGTACTGCGCCCGTTGTAAGGAGAACAACGCAATGGATTTCGACGACCTGTTGCTCAACACCAACATCCTCTTCCGCGACTGCCCCGACGTGCTGGAGAAGTACCGTGGACGCTTTTCCTACATCCTTGTGGATGAGTATCAGGACACCAACTACGCCCAGTATCTCATCATCAAGAAGCTCTCGGAGGGCACCTCAAAGATTTGTGTGGTGGGTGATGATGCCCAGAGTATCTACTCCTTCCGAGGAGCCAAGATTGAGAACATTCTCCGCTTCCAGCGAGATTTCCCCACCGCCAAAATCTACAAGCTCGAACAAAACTACCGCTCCACGCAGACCATCGTGGATGCGGCCAATAGTGTCATCGAGCACAACCAGCACCGTCTGAAAAAACACGTCTTCTCCAAGAATAGCATTGGCGATAAGATCAACGTCTTCAAGGCCTACACCGATGGCGAGGAGGCCCAAATGGTGGCCGATGGCGCACGCGAGGCCTACCGCCGAGAGGGCTCCGAGGATTGGGGGCGCATCGCTGTGCTCTATCGCACCAACGCCCAATCCCGCCCCATAGAGGAGGCCCTCCGCAAGAGGGACATCCCCTATCGCATCTATGGTGGCCACTCCTTCTATGACCGCAAGGAGATCAAGGACCTGATGGCCTATTTCAAGACCATTGCCAACCCCCGCGACAACGACTCTCTGTTGCGCATCATCAACTACCCCGCACGAGGCATTGGCGATGTGACAATCGGCAAGTTACAAGGCGTTGCGGCGGAGAAGGGCGTAAGCATCTGGGAGGTTCTCACAGGCTCGTCGGATGCCGAACTCTCGGCCGTAAGCAAGCGCTTGCTCGACTTCCGCAAGCTGATCAACGACCTCTCGCTCGCCCGCAGTGAGAAGAGCCTTTATGAGTTTGGTTTGGAGGTGGCCTCCAAGTCGGGAATTCTTTCGCTCTACAAGCTAAACCCCTCGCCCGAGAACGAGAGCGCCCTACAAAACATTGAGGAGCTCCTAAACTCCATGCAAAACTACCGCCACCAGATGATTGAGGTGGCTGCCCAGGAGGAGGTCACCGAGCCCACCATCGAACAGTGGTTGCAGAACGTGTCGCTGCTGACCGATATGGACGAGGACAAAGATGGTAACAGCAAAAACCACGTTACGCTGATGACCGTACACGCCTCTAAGGGCCTCGAATTTGACCATATCTTCATCGTTGGTATGGAGGAAAACCTCTTCCCCAACGTAATCTCCATTGCCTCGCCCGACCAGCTCGAAGAGGAGCGCCGACTCTTCTACGTTGCCCTCACCAGGGCCAAGAAGTGCGCCACCATAACCTTTGCACAAACGAGGTTTAAGTGGGGCAACACGGAGTTCTGCCGCCCCAGCCGATTCATTAAGGAGATTAACTCCAAATTCCTCGACCTCCACTTTGCCCTCGACGACGAGGACGATGAGGAGAAGCGCGAGGCACGCACACAAATCGAGACGCTCAAACGCCGTTTCGACCAGCGTCAGGGTCGCACCGTGGTGGAGAAACGCGAGTTCCAGAGCCGCACATCACCCCAACAGGCCTATGCTCAACGCACACCCGTGAGCCGTCCCAACATTGCAACCATGCGTAGCGTGGGCGAAAGGCGCATTGTGTCGGGTGGCGAGGGTGACAGCCCCGCAGTAGGCTCCGCCGCAAGTGCACAATATGCCGCAGGTCAGAGGGTGCGCCACGCACGTTTCGGCCTGGGTACAATCGTCGAGGTTGAGATGCTCTCCACCGACATCAAAATCACCGTGGCCTTCGAAAACCCCACCGTGGGCAAGAAGACCCTACTTTCGAAATATGCTAAACTCGAGGTACTCTAAACCCTCCATATAACCATGAAACGAGCAGAGAGATACAAGGCCATTGTAGACTACTTTTCGGTGGCTATGCCCGTGGCGGAGAGCGAGTTGAACTTCTCCTCGCCCTACGAGTTGGTGGTTGCCGTTATGCTCTCGGCGCAGTGTACCGACAAGCGAGTAAACCTCACAACGCCCACTCTTTTTGAGCGTTTTCCCACCGCCGAAGCGATGGCACAAGCCACAGCCGAGGAGATCTACCCATACATCCGTAGCATCTCCTACCCCAACAACAAAGCCCGCAATTTGGCCCTGATGGCCCGCATGCTGGTGAGTGAGTTCGGGGGCGTGGTACCCGACACGGTGGAGCAGCTCGAAAGGCTCCCCGGCGTTGGTCGCAAGACAGCCAATGTGGTAGCTGCTGTGCTGTTCGGCAGGGAGGTTATGCCCGTAGACACCCACGTTTTCAGGGTGTCGAGGCGCATCGGCCTGACCGTGGGCGCAAAGACACCCCTGCAAGCCGAGGCCCAACTCGAAGAGGGTTTCCCCAAGCACCTCCTGCCCATCGCCCACCACTGGCTCATCCTCCACGGACGCTATGTGTGCACCGCACGCAAACCCAAGTGTGAGGAGTGCGGCATTGCCCAATGGTGCAAATCGGCCCCCAAGAAGTAAAACATCCAAAGCCCCGCTCCGCAACCAATGAAGCAGTACAAAACACAGGGCATCGTGCTCAACACAATCAAGTATGGCGAGTCATCGATGGTGGCTCACCTACTGACCGATGTGGGCGGACGCAAGAGCTTTATGGTGCAGGGTATTGGTAAAGGCGGACGCGGAAAGGGCGGAAAGGGCGCGCTCTTTCAGCCGATGTTTCTGGTGGATATTTTGGCTTTGGAGAGCTCCCACACCCAGATTGATCGAGTGAAGGAGGTGACCCTCGCAAGGCCCCTGCAAAGCATACCTTTCGATGTGCGAAAGAGCACCGTGGCGCTTTTTATGGCCGAGTTGCTCTATAAGATTGTGCGTGAAGTGGAGCCCGACTCGCCCCTATTTGCCTATGTCTACGACTCGGTGGTTG
>JAFYRC010000172.1 GCA_017547065.1 Tidjanibacter sp. | reverse complement strand
TACTCCGACAAAAATAGTCAAATTTTCTCGTAAAATATTTGGAGCGATATCTTTTTTTACTACTTTTGTATCATAAAACATTTGCAGATGTTCAATTTTGAGCGTTTGCCATTGTTTTAGTGATTCTTTCATAATCAGTATTTTAAGTTGGGGGGTTGGGGATGCCGTGAGGTATCCCCAACTTTTATTTTAAAACGCAGATTGTCAGGCGCTTTTTGCACCAACCATCAGAGAGCGAGCTCCTCACCTACCTCTGTAGGCTCCGGGCTCGCTCCTTTGTTTGGCGCAAAAATCCCTCTGTTCTCTGCGTTTTAACCGTCGACCGCAGGCGTTGCCTGTTTTGTGTAGATGGTAGGGCGTTGTTCTTCCTTGCCCTTCCTTACCCTTCGCCGACGGACAGACGCCCCCGCCCTTCGGGCACCCCCTCTAACTTAGAGGGGGAGTACCCTTCCTGCCCTTCCTTGCCCTTTCTTGCCCTTCCTTAATCGCATTTGCTCCGATTTCCCATTGTCAATCCGCTAATTCAATGTAGAGTTTTGGCAAAAAAGGCTAGTTTTTAAAATTTTTTACATTCAAAATTTGCAACATTCTCCCATATTTTATATATATTTGTGGTAACATTGGGACGCTTTCCCGATATGCTCTTTTTTTACAGCGCATTAAATAATAAAAAACAGTAGATATGAAACGTAATTTGAAGGTTGGGTTGCTTTGTGCAATGGTAGTTTTTTCGCTCACAAGCGCGGAGGCTGCAGTGTGGCCTTTTGGTAAGAAAGCAAAGAAGCAGGAGGTGGTGGATACCGCTGCTGTTGAGAACAAGGCCAAGAAATCCAAGTCTAAATATGAAAAACTCTTTGGCGATAAGACCAAGTGTCGTACCGCCGAGGGTGACTTTATGACCCTCCACACCGTGGGTGATAAGATTTATGCCGAGGTGGGTAATGATATCTTCGGTAGGGATGTGCTTATTGCCAGCACCATCAGCGAGATTAGCAATGGCTCGCTGGGTTCGGTGGGATACAAGCCCCAGAAGCCCCTCCACTGTCGTTTTGTGAAAATTGACACCATGGTTTACCTTACCCAGGTGAATCTTATTCCCGACCACAAAGAGGAGCAGAGTGAGGCCGTGAAGAGGGTTAACATTGACCCCATTATGATGAAATTCAAGACTGCGTGTCTGACTCCCGACAGCGCAGCTACCGTGTTTGAGATTACCCCTCTGCTGAAAGGCTCGGTTAAGGAACTTGTGCCCATTGCCGACAAGTCGGGCCTTCTTGCGTCGTTGACTATTAAGTGGGATGACAATCTCTTCCACCTGGGCGAAACCAAAGCATTCGAGGATAATGTTAGCATTCGTTCCTACCTCTCCGGTAAGGCTACGGTGCAGGATATCCTTGGCGGAAAGGCAACTGCTGCTGTGACCGCTTTGGTTACCCGTACCATTCTCCTCTTACCCGAGGAGCCCGCACGTGCGAGGGTTGCCGACTCGAGGGTTGGTATTTTCCTCTCCAGCCGCACCACCTTGGATGCTCCCACCGAGCAGAGCGATACCTATTCGATTATCCACCGTTGGAGGGTAGAGCCCGCCGACGAGGAGGCCTATGCTAAGGGTGAGTTGGTGGAGCCCAAGAAACCTATCATCTTCTACCTGGACGATGCATTCCCCGCAGAGTTGCGTCCCGCAGCCAAAGAGGGTGTTGAGAGGTGGAATATGGCCTTCGAGAAAATTGGTTTTAAGAATGTTGTAAGGCTGTTGGACTATCCTAAGGACGACCCCAACTTCGACCCCGACAACTTGAAATACTCCTGCGTACGTTGGTTGCCTTCGACCACAGCAAATGCTATGGGCCCCTCGTGGGTTGACCCTCGCTCGGGCGAGATTATCAATGCTTCGGTGATTGTTTACAGCGACGTGGTTAGCACCATCCACTCATGGCGCTTTGTGCAGACTGCACAGGTGGACGAGAGGGTACGTGGTTTGCGCCTCCACCCCGAGGTGAGGGATGACTCGTGGTCCTACGTTTTGGCACACGAGGTGGGCCACTGTTTGGGCTTTATGCACAATATGTCGGCTTCGGCTGCAATTCCCGTGGAGTCGTTGCGCGATGCGGAGTACACCCAGAAGAACGGTACCACCGTCAGCATTATGGACTATGCAAGGTTCAACTATGTTGCTCAGCCCCAGGATAAGGGTGTGGCTCTCGGCCCTCCCGCACTTGGCGCCTATGACTATTGGCTCATCGAGTATGCCTATAAACCCGTGCCCGAGGCAGAGGATATGTGGGCCGAGGCCAAAGTGTTGGAGCAGTGGGTGGCTGCCAAGGCTGGTGACAAAACTTACCGCTATGGTCGTCAGCAGACCAGCGCTCGCTTGGACCCCAGCGCCATTGAGGAGGACCTGAGCGACGATCCCGTGCAGGCTTCGCAGTATGGTGTGCAGAACCTCCAATACATTGTGAAACACATGGGTGAGTGGATTGGCGACGAGGTTGACTCCTATGGTAAATACCGCGAGGCGCTCTATGATGCACTCGTGAAACAGTATAACCGCTATATGAACGCCGTTCTGCTCAATGTGGGCGGTGTCTATCTTACCTCCACCCACGTGTCGGAGGCTTCGCAGAGGGCTGTGCCCGTGAGTGCCGACTACCAGAAGAAGGCTTTGCGTTGGGCTATGAAGCAGGTTGATAACTGCGGATGGATTGATAACGAAGAGCTTACCGATATGTTCCGCCTGCGTGTAAGCAGGGCCGAGGTGGTTGCCTTCAACCACGCAAGGGCAATCTTTGCAACCTATGCTCCCATCGCACTCTGTTCCTATCTGGCATCCGAGGGTGAGGCCTTTACCCTGGAGGAGTGGATGAACGAGTGCCGCAATTGGGTGTGGGCTCCCACCAATGCCGGTAAGAACCTCACTCTCCACGACAGGATGAAGCAGAGGCACTGGGTAAATACCATCATTCTTGTCGGTTGCACAAAGGCAAGCCTTATGTCGGCAAGCCTTACCTCATTGGCAGAGGAGGCTTATGCTCCTTCGGTGGACCACATTTTGGCTTTCGATTTGGACGAGAGCGGCCTTGTGGAGCGTTATGCCGAGCAGCTTAGGCAGTATGAGGACGAGAATGGCAAGAGCGCCGTTGCTTCGATGCTCTTTGAGAATGAGACTTCGTTCGGTCCTGCCGGCTACGGAATCCAGAAGTCTGTTAATATGAGGGCTGTTGATGAGACCCAGATGCACTTCTATGGCGAGGTGCTCAGCACCAAAGCTAAACTCGAAAAGTTGATTGCTCGTTCATCGGGTACCAACAAAGTTCACTACCAGAACTTGCTGGAGATGATTAATATGAAACTTGAGGGTAGGAAGTAAGTCTTCGACCGAGGCCTCTACTGAAAACGACAAAACAAAAACAAAATAACCACTTATGAACAAATTTCGACTTAATGTTGTGTTGGGACTGATGGCTGCGATGCTCCTGTCGCTCTCGTCGGCCTATGCACAAGGAAGTGAGCGCACCATCAAGGGTCGCATCGTGGATGGTACCACGGGTGAGGGCCTCGTTGGCGCAACTGTTATGGTGAAGGATGCCGCTACGGGTATCGCTTCGGGTAAGAATGGTGAATATATTATTAAGGTAAGCGGAGCAACCGACCAGACCGTGCTTGTGTACTCTTACATGGGTATGGCGGACGAGGAGGTTGTCATCGGCAAGCGCACCAAGATTGATGTGGCACTGATGGCCGGAGCTACCGTGATGGAGGAGATTGAGATCACAACCGGTTATGGTGTGGTACAGAAACGCTCCGACCTGACCGGTTCGGCTTTCCAGGTAAACTCGGAGTCGCTGGTGCAGATGCCCGCAGCACGAATCGACAATATGTTGGCCGGTTTGGTGCCGGGTGTGAGTATTGAGCAGGGCTCCGATGCTACCCGTGTGAGGTACACCACCCGTATCCGTGGTGATGCTTCGTTGAGCGCATCAAGCGAGCCTTTGTGGATCGTGGACGGTGTGCCCATCTACACTGGTGATAAGACTACCGTGAGCGGTACAAACGCCACTGTGAGCCCTCTGTCGTTCATCAACCCCGATGATATCGAGTCGATGACCGTGTTGAAGGACGCTGCAACCACCGCACTCTATGGTGCCGATGGTGCCAACGGTGTAATCCTTGTGACCACCAAGCACGGCCGCAGCCAGAAGACCCGCCTGAACGCTTCGATAAGGTATGGTGTGTCGTCGTTGGACAACTCCACCCGCATCAAGTATATGAATGCCGAGCAGTGGAGGGGTTACGCAATGGAGGCGTGGGTTAACTCAGGCGAGAAGGCCGAGAACTTCCCCTACCGCGATAACGAGTATACTACCTACACCGGTGTAGACACCGATTGGTTTGATGTGTACAACGACCTCGGTCAGACCATGCAGGTCAACGTCTCTGCAAGCGGTGGTAACAAGAATATGAATAGCTATGTTTCGGGTGGTTACTTCAAGCAGAACTCCACCACTATTGGCGATATGCAGGAGCGTATCACGATTCGTAGTAAGACCGACTATAAGATTGGTCGTAACGTGAGCCTGAAAGTTAACCTCTCGGGCTCCTATAACAACAACGATCTCTTCTCGGCAAATGGTCTTTATACTCTTTCGGAGTTACCTATTTATGGCCCCTATGAAGCAGATGGCGTAACTCCTAGGCTGTATAACTACTATTATAAGAAAAACGCTGTAACGGGCGAGTATGAGCTCTACAAGTCGAAGTTCAACTCCAATGAGGTGCCCAACCGTATGTATAACGACGACAACCAGAAGACTTTCAGTGGTGATGCCAACGTGAGCTTGGAGTGGGAGCCTCTTAAGGGCCTGAAATTCACTACGCAGAATGGTGCAAGTTATACCTCCACGGCCGAGGCAATCTACTACTCGCGCAACACACTCGATGGTATGTATGAGAGCGGCTTGAATGGTTATTCGCGTAGGGCAGGCGTATTCTCGCTCACTGCAAACTCCATCAACCGTGTGAACTTCACCGCACCTTTGGTAAACACAAAATCGGTGCGCTGGCGGCTATTGAGTTTGTACACAAGGAGTACCGTACAATGAGCATCACGGGTCACGGCTTTGCAAATGACTTTATCAAGGAGCTCGCTTATGTAGACGGCTCCACAATCGACGGCTCGTCGAATATGAAGTATACCCGTTCGTTGTCGTACCTCGGACAGTTCTCCTACTCCTACGACCAGCGCTACTACCTGACGCTGACTGCTCGTAAGCAGGGTTACAGTTCCTTCAGCAAGTATGCTCGTTTTGGTAACTTCTCGGCGCTCGGTTTGTCGTGGAATGTGCACAATGAGCACTGGTTTAACAAGGACGTGATTACACAGCTTAAGTTGAAAGGCTCTTATGGTAACAGTGGTAACTCGCGTGTGGACACCTCGTCGGCCTATGGTTCCTACACCTATGGCGATGGTAATACCTATGGTGGCTCGATGGGTGCAACCATCTCGAAAGTGCCCAACCCCGGTTTGTCGTGGGAGAACACCCGCACCACCAACGTGGGTGTGATGGTGAGCCTGTGGGATAGGATCACCTTGGAGGTTGAGGGCTATGAGAAATACACCGACAACCTTCTCTACGACGGACGCGTTTCGATGGTTATCACCGACGGTGGCGTAACCCGTAACGTTGGTGAGATCCAGAACCTCGGTTATGAGATTACTCTCTCGACCGTTAATATTAAGACCCCCGACTTCGAGTGGCGCACCGACCTTAACGGCTCGCACAATGATAACCTGATTGTGAAGCTCTACAAGGGTAACCACACCGGTTTCTTCGATACCGTATGGATGGAGGGTGCAAGTAAGAACCACTGGTGGCTGGTACGCTGGGCAGGTGTTGACCCCGCAACCGGTAGGCCTATGTGGTACGACAAGAATGGTAATATTACCTTCTCGTTCAGCTATGACAACCGTGTGATTAACCCCGACTACTCGAAAGTACCAGACTTGGAGGGTGGTATTGTCAACACCTTCCGTTACAAGAACTTCTCGTTGCGTATTCAGGCCAACTACCAGCTTGGTGGCTACGATATGTGCTCGTCGATTGGCGTGGACGATGGTAATGATGCAATTTCGGAGAACGCTTCGGTGAACGCGTTGGAGCATTGGCGTGAGCCCGGTGATTTGTCCATCAACCCCAAGATTGTTAATGACAACGACGCTCTTGGTTCGATGGGTTCGACCCGTTTCCTCTACGACCGTACCAACGTTCAGATTAAGACCGTTGCGTTGACCTACACTGTGCCAAAAGATGTATGCAAGAGGATTGGTGTTCAGGGTGCAAACATCACCCTGCTGGCCGACAATCCATACGTTTGGACCCCCGGATACAGCCCCGACAAGAACTCCTATCAGAACTATGCGTTCGGTAAGGCAGGTCGCTCGCGCACCTTCTCCGGAGAGTTGTCGCTCACATTCTAACCCCCTTTAACCAGTGAAAACAAAAGAGTATGAAAATGAGTATTAAAAATATATTTAAGGTATTGGCCCTCTCGG
>JAFYRC010000171.1 GCA_017547065.1 Tidjanibacter sp. | reverse complement strand
TTATGTCCATTTTCAAAGACAAAGTCCTGTTGATTACAGGCGGTACGGGCAGTTTTGGTAACGCCGTGCTTCGTCGCTTCCTCGATAGCGACATTAAGGAGATTCGTATCTTCTCGCGCGACGAGAAGAAGCAGGATGACATGCGTCACGCTCTCCAGAATCCCAAGGTGAAGTTCTACATCGGTAACGTGCGCGAGAAGGCATCCGTAGATGTGGCCATGCGTGGTGTGGACTATGTCTTCGCCGCTGCCGCCCTCAAGCAGGTGCCCTCATGCGAGTTCTTCCCTATGGAGGCGACCATGACCAATGTTATTGGTACCAACAACGTTCTTCTCTCGGCCATCGAGCACGGTGTGAAAAACGTGGTTGTACTCTCCACCGACAAAGCTGCCTATCCCATCAACGCCATGGGTATCTCGAAGGCCCTCATGGAGAAGGTTGCAATCGCCAAGGGTCGTGAGCTCGGTCAGAACGCCCAAACGACCATTTGCTGTACTCGTTATGGTAATGTGATGGCCAGCCGAGGTTCGGTTATTCCCTTGTGGGTTGAGCAGATGGAGCAGGGCAAGCCCATCACCATCACCGATCCCAACATGACTCGTTTCATGATGACCTTGGACGATGCAGTTGACCTGGTAATTTACGCCTTTACCCACGGTGAGAACGGCGACCTGTTTGTTCAGAAAGCTCCCGCTGCAACCCTGGATGTGTTGGCTGAGGCACTCAAGCAGACCTACGCAAAGGTTAACCCTGCATACGGCCAGACCGAGGTTAAGGTTATTGGTACCCGCCACGGCGAGAAACTCTACGAAACATTGGTTACCCGCGAGGAGATGGCCAAGGCTATCGACATGGGCGACTACTACCGTATTCCCTGCGACACTCGCGACCTGAACTACGACAAGTTCTTCACCGACGGTAGCGAGGAGGTGTCGAAGATTGAGGACTACCACAGCCACAATACCCACCGCTTGGACGTTGAGGGCATGAAGGAGCTTTTGTTGAAGTTGCGCTTCATCCGTGAGGACCTCGGTTTGCAGCCCCGCAGCAAGGCTAAGGAGATTCGTAGCGAGTAGAAAGTATAAACACAAACGGCTTAAAAGCCCCAAGAACGGATGAAAATTCTTGTTACGGGTGCCAAGGGTTTTGTTGGTAAAAACCTTGTGGCACAGCTCAATAACATCAAGAGCGGTAAGGCAAAGTTCTATGGTTCCGTGGAGATTGAGGAGGTCTTTGAGTATGACCTCGACTCCACAGCGGAGGAGCTTGACCGTTACTGCCGTGATGCCGACTTTGTATTCAACCTCGCAGGCGTCAACCGCCCCCAGAATAACGAGGAGTTTATGGCCGGCAACTTCGGCTTTGCCTCCACGTTGCTGGACACCCTCAAAAAGTATGGCAATAAGGCTCCGGTGATGCTATCGAGCTCCATTCAGGCGACCCTCATTGGTCGCTATGGCGCTTCGGACTACGGCAAGAGTAAGCTTGCAGGCGAGGAACTCTTCTTCGACTACGGAGCGCAGGAGGGTGTGAAGGTGCTTGTCTACCGCTTCCCCAACTTGTTTGGTAAGTGGTGCAGGCCCAACTACAATAGCGCCGTGGCCACTTTTTGCAACAACATCGCCAACGACCTCCCCATTCAGGTTAACGACCGCACCACCCAACTCGAACTGCTCTACATCGACGACCTGGTGGATGAGATGGTGGGTGCCCTTAAAGGCGAGGAGCATCACTGCGAGTTCGAGGGTGTGGAGGCGGTGTTGACGGAGTGTGGTCGCTACTGCGCAGTGCCCGTAACCCACAAGGTTACCCTCGGCGAGATTGTGGACCTCTTGGAGCACTTCAAGGCACAGCCAACATCGCTCGTGATGCCCGAAATTCCCGCGGGCTCCTTTGCGAAGAAGCTCTATTCCACATATCTCTCCTACCTGCCCAAAGAGAAAGTGGCGTTTCCGCTGAAAATGAACGAGGATGCCAGGGGTAGTTTTACGGAGTTGGTGAAGTCGGTGGGCGTGGGCCAAGTGAGCATCAACATCTCCAAACCTGGTATCACCAAGGGTGAACACTGGCACAACACTAAGTGGGAACAGTTTATTGTGGTGGCAGGCGAGGGCCTTATTCAGCAGCGTAATGTACTCACAGAGGAGGTTTTAGAGTGGCGCGTGAGTGGCCGTAGGATTGAGGCTGTTCAGATGCTGCCCGGCTACACCCACAACATCATCAATCTCTCTGACACCGAAGACCTCGTGACGGTTATGTGGTGCAACGAGTGCTTCGACCCCGCCCGTCCCGATACTTTTTTTGACCCAGTAGTAAAATAGTCTATGAGTGTAAGTGCACAATTAGGTGGTGTAA
>JAFYRC010000017.1 GCA_017547065.1 Tidjanibacter sp. | reverse complement strand
GAAAGCAGAGTGCGGCAAGCCTTGTCCCGAAGGTCCCAAATGCGGTAAACCCCACCACGAGGGTCCCAAGTGCCACATGCCTATGCCCCGCCACCGCCACATGGGAGGTCACGACATTCGCAAAGCAACCCGTGAGGAGGTAAAAGCAATCCTTACGCCCGAGCAGCAGGAGGCACTCAAAGAGCACTTCAAAAAGCTCCGCGAGCACGCACACAAAGCACCCAAGTGCTGCCCCACTCCCCAACCCACAGAGTGCAACAAATAAACACCAAACACACATAACAACCTCATTTTCACAGGTTAGGAAAAGCAAGACAATCTACAAGGAATGAAACGTTTTATCATTTCGCTGTGCTGCACACTCTTTGCAGCAACAACAATCTGGGCACAAGAGAGTGGTTCGATTAGCGCCACCCTCGTGGACGCCAACTCTCGTGAGGGTATCAATGGCGCAGTGGTCGAGTTGACCAACGTCAAGACCCAAAAACAGCACTACTACACCTCCGGTTACAAGGGTGTTGTTACCATCAAAAACCTCGCACCTGCAACCTATAAAATGGCCATCAGCTACCTCGGCTACAAGGACTACACCAGCGAGGTAAAGGTAGGTGCTGCAGAGGTTAAACTCGGTACAATCCGCCTCAAACAGGATGCAAAAGTGCTCGAAGATATCCAAATCAAGGGCTACATGGGCGCATCGCAGAAGGGCGACACCGTGAGCTACAACGCTTCGGCCTTCAAAACCGCAAGGGATGCCAGTGCCGAGGGCCTTCTAAAAAAGATGCCCGGTATCACCGTAAACTACGACGGTTCGGTGGACGCACAGGGCGAGAGTATCCAGAAGGTGTTTGTGGACGGTAAGGAGTTCTTCGGTGAGGACGTATCGACCACCATCAAGACCATCCCCGCAGAGATGGTGTCGAAGGTAGAAGTGTACGACAAACTCTCCGACAAGGCAGAGTTTACCGGCCTGGACGATGGCGAAGGTTACAAGGCGCTCAACATCGTAACCAAGATTGGTAAACGCAAGGGTCTCTTCGGCAAGATCTACGGCAGCTATGGCTACCCCGACTACTACTCGGCTGGTGGTAATATCAACCGTTTCAACGGCGACGAGAAGTTCTCGGTTATCGCCATGGCCAACAACATCAACCAGCTCAACTTCTCCTTCGAGGACATCGTAGGTGCAACATCGTCGGGCGGACGTGTAGCCTCGTCGCGTGGTGGCGGTGGCGGCATGGGCGGTATGAGGCAGGCCCGCAACTTTATGGTCAGCCCCATGTCGGGTATCTCCACCGTGCAGTCGGTGGGCATCAACTATGCCAACCAGTGGAAAAAGTTGGAGTTGCAGAGTAGCTACTTCTTCAACCACTCCAACACCATCAACGAGCAGACCGAGGAGACACAAACCTACATCGGCGACTACACCCAACTCTACAACGAGCAGAATAGTTCCGACAAGGAGAACTGGAACCACCGTTTGAACCTGCGTGCCGACTACAAGTTCAGCAAGACGCAGTCGTTGATGTTGCGTGCAAACGTGAGCCTACAAAACTATTACAGCAACAGCACCTCCGAGAGCACCACAGCCGATGGCACAACCAAAGAGGTTTTGAAGGATATGCTCTCCACGGGTAACGACGAAAGGATTGGTTCCAATGGTAGTGTCTTTGCGCTCTATCGCAGCCGTTTGGGCAAACCCGGACGTACAATCACAGTCAATGGTGGTGTTAGCTGGAGCACCAACAACTCGTTCAGCAATCCCATCTACCAGTTTACTATTCCCGCAGACTCGCTCTACGCACGCGAAATTGAGAGGTTGTCCAGCAGCAACCGTGTGCGTGGTGAGGTGACCTACACCGAGCCCCTGAGCAAGAATGCACAGATGGACGTGGAGTATGAGTTCCAGCACAATTTCAGCGACCAGAATATGACAACCGACGTCTTCGTGAACGAGGAGTTGAACGAGGAGTTGGGTCGCCTATTGAGCAACATCAGCGAGAGTGGCTACACCCTCCACATGATTGGCCCCGGCTTCAACTACTCCACCGAGAAGGTTAAGTTCTACGGCCGCGTGAACTACCAGTACTCGTCGTTGGATTCCAAGCAGATACTCCCCGAAGGAGCACACCCCCACTACGAGTTCCAGGACTTCACCTATGTGGGTAACGCCACGGTCAATTTCAACAAGCAGAACGTGTTGCGTCTGAGGTTCCGCTCCAACACCAATAATCCTTCGATTGACCAGTTGCAGGATGCAATTTCGGTGAATGGAAACACCTATACCGAGGGCAACCCCGACCTCAAGCCCAGCTACTCGCACCAGGTTAACCTCTTCTACACCAACACCAACATCGAGAAGGGTCGCACATTTATGATTCACGGAGGCTTGCATGCCACCACCCGTGCCATCATCAACTCGTCGGTGATGAACAATCCCGACTTTGTGTTGGAGAACTATGGTAATCAGCTTCTGGGCGCAGGTAACACATACTCTAAGTATGAGAACTACTACGGAGAGGGTAACTGGAACATCTGGTCGGGTATCAGCTATGGTTTCCCCGTGTCGTTCATCAAG
>JAFYRC010000170.1 GCA_017547065.1 Tidjanibacter sp. | reverse complement strand
TTTCGTCTTTGAGCGGAAGACGAGGCTCAAACTCGCGACCCTCAGCTTGGAAGGCTGATGCTCTATCAACTGAGCTACTTCCGCAAACATTCCCAATCACCCTAACCCCCTGCGCTGTACACTTTTAGCACCCCGCAGACGCAGTGACCGAGAACCACAAAAGAACAATCCACCCTCTGGTGAATTGAACTTTTGAAAAAGTGGGAGAGGATGGATTCGAACCACCGAAGGCGTTGCCAACAGATTTACAGTCTGCCCCATTTGGCCACTCTGGAACTCTCCCAATATGTCTTTGTCAAGCAATTTTGCTTGCTCTTTGAGCCGATGGAGGGATTCGAACCCCCGACCAGCTGATTACAAATCAGCTGCTCTGGCCAACTGAGCTACATCGGCATTCTTGTGCTTATCCCTAATTTGGGCCTGCAAATATATGCCTTTTTTTTGATTCCGCAAAATTGGGCGACATTTTTTTCAAAAATTCTTTTCCAGACTTATTCAGAACGGTAGATTTTGAAAACCACACTTTATGTAGGGGTCCAAAATCGGGGCAAAAATACAACTCTTTTCGTTATAAAAAAATTATTAGCGCAGTTTTTTTAGTCAAAGCCCCCAAAATTATTTACCTTTGTAGTCAAACGCCCCTATTATGACACCACAGACATTCAGGACCTTATTATTATATATAGTATCCCTGCTATTTTTCTGCCCTCCGGTCGAGGCTCAGCAGTTGAGCGACTTTCTTCCCGCCGCCAAGCAGGGCAACCCCTTGGCCCAATACAACGCTGCGATTTGTTACAAATATGGCCTAGGGTGTGAACCCAACCACTCTCGCCATCTTCACTTCATGCGCCTTGCCGCCGAGAATGGAGAAACTGCGGCAAAGGAGCAATTGGCCAACACCCACACCACTACCCTTCCCCAGTTGAGCCTCTATTGGCGTGGGCTTGCCACCGCCGAAAACACTCTTCGCTTTACCACCTACGAGAGCTACGACAACGGTTGCTACTACGGCCAGCGCTATGGTGGCCTTCGCGATGGCTATGGGGTCTACTTGTGGGACAGCGGCACGCACTACGTTGGTGCATGGGAGAACGACGAGCGCTATGGCATGGGCTACACCGTCTACTCCGACCAGATTCACTACGGGCACTACATCAACCACGCCACCGAATTTGGTGCAACCCTCACAATCGACACCCTTCACACTCACATAGCCCACTGCCCCGACGGAGTTCGCCACGTGGGCAACTACTCCGGTGGAGTACCCGAGGGCATTGGCACCATCTACAACTCGTCCGGCGAGGTACTCTACTATGGTCCCTTCGCTGCGGGTCGTCCCACCGGCACCTATCCTTCGCAGGAGCACTACTCCTCCTACCGCTGGGTGCAGGAAAAACTCCCCACAGGCGACACCTACGAGGGAGAAACGGTCAATGGTCTTCGTGAGGGCTTTGGCATCTACCGTTGGGCTGCCGGATCGGTGTGGTTTGGCCAGTGGCAGGGCGGAGTTCGTTCGGGCGAGGGGCTCTACATCGACGCCGAGGGCAAGATGATTGCGGGCGTGTGGGTTGGCGACGAATACCAGGAATAGGTCAAAACATACAAAAATACGCCCAATATCTCCTCCGATTGTTTGCAATTCCACCAAAGTTGCCTACCTTTACAAAAGAAAATCAACAAACACTACTTTAATAAAATGGACACTAATCTTATTTCACAGAAGTTCGAAGAACTCTATGGCGAGGGTGCAATTCTCTTTGCTTCGCCCGGCCGCATCAACCTCATTGGCGAGCACACCGACTACAATGGTGGCTTCGTATTCCCCGGCGCAGTTGACAAAGGCATTGTTGCTGCCATCCGCCTCAACGGTACCGACAAAGTTAAGGCCTATGCATTGGACCTCGGCGAGAGCTGCGAGTTTGGCCTGAACGAAGAGGACAAACCCGCCGAGCAGTGGGCTTGCTACCTCTTTGGCGTGTGCCGCGAGATTCAGAAGAGGGGCTACACCATTGGTGGTTTCGACACCGTGTTCAGTGGCGACGTGCCCCTGGGTGCTGGTATGAGTTCGTCGGCTGCTTTGGAGAGCACCTTTGCATTTGCGCTCAACGACCTCTATGAGTTGGGCATCGACAGCTTCACCTTGGCTCGCATCGGCCAGTCGACCGAGCACAACTACTGTGGTGTAAACTGCGGCATTATGGACCAGTTTGCCTCCGTACACGGCAAGGCTGGTCACCTTATGAGGCTCGACTGCCGCTCGATGGAGTTTGAGTACTTCCCCTTCGACCCCACCGCCCACGGCTACCGCCTGGTATTGGTTAACTCGTGCGTGAAACACGAGCTCGTAGGCTCGCCCTACAACGACCGCCGTGCTTCGTGCGAGAGGGTTGCAGCAGTGTTGTGTCAGGAGTTCCTGCGTGGCGCAACAATGGAGCAGTTGGAGGCTATCAAGGGTCAGATTTCGGAGGAGGACTACCTGCGTGCCCGCTACGTTATTGGCGAGGAGCAGAGGGTACTCGACGTGTGCGCCGCATTGGAGAAGGGCGACTTGGAGACCGTTGGTGCAAGGATGTATGAGACCCACTGGGGTATGTCGCGCGACTACGAGGTGAGCTGCGAGGAGTTGGACTACCTGGCAGAGATTGCCCAGGAGTGTGGCGTGAGTGGTTCGAGGATTATGGGTGGCGGCTTTGGTGGCTGCACCATCAACCTCGTGAAGGAGGAGCTCTATGAGGGCTTCATCGCCGCTGCCAAGGAGAAATTCGCCGCACGCTACGGCCACGAGCCCCTGATTATCCCCGTGGTAATCAGCGATGGCGCTCGCCGCTTGTAGCCCCCACACCAAACACAAACAACCACGAGCCTATGCGTAGGAGAACCCTACGCATAGGCCCTTAATAGGGCAACCACCCCGCCCACCCAAAGACCAAAAGATGAACTACGTTGAACTCAACATTGTCTGCAACGACGAGTTGGCCGAGATCTTGATTGCCGAGCTGGCCGACTACCCCTTCGATAGTTTCACCACCGAGCCCGACCTCCTGAAGGCCTACATCCCCCAGGAGAAGATGGCCGATTGCTACGACCGCGTGGAGGCGCTCCTCACCCACTATGGCGTGAGCGAGCACCGCTATATTGTCATCGAGTCGCAGAACTGGAACGCCCTTTGGGAGAGCAATTTTCCGCCCGTGGAGGTGGATGACGTTGTTGCCATCCGCGCGCCTTTCCACGAGGCCTACCCCCACTTCCGCTTCGACATTGTGATCACTCCCAAGATGTCGTTCGGTACGGGCCACCACGCCACAACATACCTTATGAGTCGTGCGGTGGCAAACCGCGATTTTACGGGTAAGAGGGTGCTCGACATGGGCAGCGGCACCGGCGTGCTGGGCATTATCGCTGCCAAGTGTGGCGCCGAGAGCGTGGACGCTGTGGACATTGACGAGTGGGCCTATGAGAACTGCGCCGAGAACTGCGCCGAGAATGGCGTGGCGGAAAGGGTTACGGCTATCTTGGGCGACGTGAGCCAGATTCGTGGTAAGAAGTACGACGCCATCTTGGCGAACATCAACCGCAACATCCTGCTGGGCGATATGCCCAACTACGTGGAGGCCCTGAACGAGGGCGGCGAGCTGATTATGAGTGGCATTTTGGAGGGAGATATTGCCACCATCCGTGCCCGCGCCGAGGAATTGGGACTCACCTATAGGGGCTGCGACCTGAAAGACGGCTGGGCGTCGGTTACTACGAGCAAGTAGCGCCACTGCGGAGCACCTCTGAGCGGTGCCAAAGATGCGTAAAAATGCTGAAAAATCATTTTTTTTGATTTTGGGCTTTGGGTTTTAGTTTTTTTACTTATCTTTGCACGCTCAAAGGGCTGAAAAGCTCGGAGAAACAT
>JAFYRC010000169.1 GCA_017547065.1 Tidjanibacter sp. | reverse complement strand
GTATTTGTGTGTGATTTTTCCGTATGCGGTGAGCGAAACAAATGCGAAGGTAACCGCAAATAGAATCTTTAGAATAAGGCTCTTTTTCATATGATGTTTTTTCTGTATTTAGGTTTTTAGGTTCTCAAAGATACGCCTTTTTTGTGGTATTCCAAACGATTTTCGGAACATTTTTTCTTCTCGCTCGTCGGGAAAATAACACCACTCGTCACGAAAAAAAGGATACCTACACCTTATATTTATATATAATTGCTATATTGCGGGGTTTTTATGCGTGTGTGCACGAGAAACAAACAAAACAAAACATAAAACTTTATTAAACAGATGGGAAATACTAAACCAAATCTTTCGCTCAAACAACTGTGGATGCTCTCCTTTGGATTCTTTGGAGTGCAGGCAGCCTTCTCTTTGCAGAGTGCTAACACTTCACGCATCTTTGCAACCCTTGGTGCCGACCCACACGACCTTAGTTACTTTTGGATTCTTCCCCCGCTGATGGGAATGATTGTTCAACCCATTGTGGGTTCACTCAGCGACAAAACTTGGTGCCGCTTGGGACGCCGTATTCCCTACCTACTGGTAGGAACCATCATTGCGGTGGCCGTTATGTGCCTCTTCCCCAATGCGGGTAGTTTGGGTTTGACGATGGGCGGAGCAATGATCTTTGGTGCCGCATCGTTAATGCTGCTTGACACCTCGCTCAATATGGGTATGCAGCCCTTCAAAATGATGGTGGGCGATATGGTCAATGAGAAGCAGAAGGCAAAGGCTTTTTCCATTCAATCGTTCCTCTGCAATGCAGGTGCTGTGCTGGGTTTTTTATTCCCCTTCATTTTTGCTTTGGTGGGAATTTCCAGCGAGGCTCCTGAGGGAGAAGTGCCCGACAGTGTGAAGTGGTCGTTCTATCTTGGCGCTGCACTGATGGTGTTGTGCGTGATGTTGACCGTCTTAAAGGTGAAAGAGATGCCTCCCAAGGAGTATGCCGAATATCACGGTATTGACACCTCCAAACCAAAGGAGAAGAGTTCGAATAATGTTTTCACCCTGCTCAAAAATGCTCCAAAGACATTTTGGACGGTGGGTTTGGTGCAGTTCTTCTGTTGGGCTGCGTTTATGTATATGTGGACCTACAACCCTGCCGCCGTGGCTGATACCGCCTTTGGTGTAGATTGCTCGGCTGCCGACTATGCCAAGATGCGTGACTACCAGAAGGCTGCCGATTGGGGTGGCGTACTGATGGGCGTACAATCGATTGGTGCTGTGCTGTGGGCACTTGTTATTCCCAAATTCAGGAGACTCAAAGTGGCATATTCCACAAGCCTGCTTATTGGTGCGCTGGGCTTCGTGTCCGTATTCTTCATACACAATCAATATCTGCTCATTCTCTCCTATTTGATGATAGGTGTGGCTTGGGCTGCAATGTTGGCTCTGCCCTTCACCCTCTTTACCAACTCGCTCTCTGGCGACCACTTGGGTACCTATATGGGCTTGTTCAACTGCGCCATCTGCTTGCCCCAAATCGTGGCTGCCTTGTGTGGTGGTGCCATACTCAAACTTGTGGGTGGAGTGCAGGTTAATATGTTCGTCGTAGCGGGAGTGCTGCTTGTGTTGGGTGCACTGGCGGTGAAACTGGTGGAGGACAAGACCGAACAAAAAACCGCATAACACCGAAGAGATAAATTAGGACAAATAAAATAGACTTTTGAAAAACTATGAAAAAGACATTTTTCGGTTCGATGAAGATTATGGCCCTGTTGCTCTTGGCAACTGTGGGCATGACATCTTGCGACGAACTGGTTGACGACAATCTTAATGGTGCAACAATCTCCATTACAGCATCTATCGAGGTGTTCGACACCAGCGCAAGGGCAACCGACACCTCTTTTGAGGAGGGCGATGCAATTGGTATTCACATTGTAACCCCCACAGAGGTTGTCTATGACAACACCAAATTCTCCTACACCAACGGTGCTTTCACCTCTTCGAAGCCCAGGTCTTGGCATAGCGACGCCGAGGTTGAGGCTCAGTTTATCGCCTACTCGCCCTACTTCTCGAGGGGATACTACTCTGCAGAGAACGGCTATTCGGTGAAACTTAACGTTGACCAGAGCACCGAGAAGGCCTACAAGGCTTCGGACTTGATGTTTGCATTTGCTTCGTCGAAGCCCACCAAAGAGGCCGTGCACCTTCCTTTTAGGCACCTCTTCTCGAAACTCGTTATGCTCTTCGACACCACAAGTGGCGAGGTTATCGAGTCGGTGAGCGTGTCGAATCTGGCTGATGGCGCAACCTACAAGTATAGCGAGAAAGAGATTGTGACGAATACCACCGTAGCAGACTTTACTCCTGCATCTATTTCATTGGGTAGCAAGACTGGATATGCACTCATCGTTGCTCCCCAGCATGCTGCCAACACCACAATCACGGTGATGACAGCCTCGGGCAAGCGTTTCCAGTTTGAGATGTCTCCCACCAACTTTAAGTCGGGTATGGCTTACACCCTCGACCTCAAACTTGACAAAGAGAGTGTCAATGCTCAGTTTACTCCCACCATCAGCGACTGGGTTGTGGAGAATGAGGACATGGTGTTTGACCGCATCGACAACGATGTTATCATCAAGGATAGCTACTCCATTGACGATGTAGACCCCACTCTTCAGTGGCCCTTGATTGCAACCCTTCCTGAGATTATCTCCGACACCACTGACGATATCGTTGTGGTGGTTAACACCAACGGTACCGACCTCAAAGCAGGTGCAGCTCTCTATGCTCACACAGGTGTGATCACCAACAAGAGCACCAGCGGTGGCGACTGGAAGTATGTTAAGCACGATTGGAGCGTGAACGCCGACGATTGCAAACTCACTCACGTTGGCAATGGTATCTATGCAATGGTTATCCCCTATGGCGCAAGGGTGTTCTACGGTGTGCCTGCCGGCGAGGAGATTCTCCAGCTTGCATTTGTATTCCGTGGCGCTAACGGCTCCCCCGAGATTAAGAACAACGGTAGCGACATCTTCGTTGACCTCGTGGATGCCGATGCTCTTGCTGTGTCGTTCATCTCGCCCACCCACGGCGACCTCTACAAGGTTGGCGACAAGGTGAGCGTTAGGGTTGTTGCACAGAACTCCACCAACCTCTCGCTCGAAATGAATGGTCAGGAGGTTTCGACCTCCACCAACGGAGAGATTAACTACGACTATACCTTCACTGAGCCCTGCGATGTGGTGTTTGGTGCAACCGCAACCAACGACAAAGCGGAGCACACCTACACCTCTGTATCGGTGGCTGCTCTGGGCGAGACCAAACAGTTTGCACGTCCCGCAGGTGCAAAAGATGGTGTTACCGTGAGTGGCGAGGAGGCAACCTTCGTGCTCTTCGCTCCCGGTAAACAGCAGATTGTTCTGCTCGGTGACTTCAATGAATATGCACCCTCGAATGCCTTTATGATGCACAAGGATGGTGACTACTTCTGGACTACCGTTAGTGGTTTGTCGGCCGAGACCGAGTATGGCTACCAGTACCTTGTGGATGGTAAGGTTAAGGTGGGCGACCCCTACTGCGAGAAGATTCTCGACCCCTGGAACGACAAGTGGATCAACCAGGTAAACGGCGTTCCTACCGAGATCTATCCCAACTTGAAACCCTTCCCTGCGGAGACTACCGACATTGTTTCGGTGTTCACCACCTCGACAAAACAGTATAACTGGCAGGTGACCAACTTTAAGCGTCCCAACAACAACTCGCTGGTAATCTACGAGCTCCTCCTGCGTGACTTTACCGAGGAGGGTACTCTCCGTGCAGCCATCGAGAAACTCGACTACCTCGATAAACTTGGCGTGAATGCCATCGAGCTGTTGCCCGTTCAGGAGTTTGACGGCAACGACTCGTGGGGCTACAACCCCTGTTTCTACTTTGCTCCCGATAAGGCCTATGGTCCCAAGGATGAGTATAAGAGGTTTGTGGATGAGTGCCACAAGAGGGGTATCGCAGTGATTTTGGACGTTGTGTTCAACCACACCACGGGTCAGTTCCCCTGGGCAAAGATGTGGTGGAACTCGTCGGCAAACAAGACCGCTTCGGACAACCCATTCTTCAACGTGGACGCTCCCCACAATTGGAGTGTATACCACGACCTGAACCACACCTACCACAAGACTCGCTCCTACATCAATGAGGTGTTGCAGTTCTGGCTCAAAGAGTACAATATTGATGGTTACCGTTTCGACCTTACCAAGGGCTTCGTTCAGAACCCTAGCAACTACGATGCAAGTGGCTACTCGTCGCAGCGTATCGGTTTCTTGAAGGGCTATGCTGACGCAATCCGTGAGGTGTCGGAGGATGCTTACATTATCTTTGAGCACTTCTGCGATGGCGCCGAGGAGAATGAGCTTGCAGCTTACAAGAATATTATGCTTTGGCGTAATGCCAACAACGCCTCGTGCGAGAGCGGTATGGGTTGGACCGGCAACGACAAGAGCAACTTCTCGGGCGTGAGTGCCTATGGTCGCGTGGGCTTTGCAGAGAGCCACGACGAGGAGAGGGTTGCTTACAAGATTAAGACCTACGGTCAGACTCCTCTCAAAAACAACTACATTTCGCAGAATGTTGTAAACCAGTTGACCGGTCTTTATGCTCTGGAATACCTTGCACCCTATCCCAAGATGATGTGGCAGTTTGGTGAGTTGGCCTACGACTACTCCATCAACATGAACGACCAGGGTGTGCTTGGTAGCGGCGACGAGTATCGTACCCACCGCAAACCCAACCCTTGGAAGCTCGGCTACGATAAGCACACCAACCGTGTTGCCCTCTATGAGAACCTCTGCAAGATTATCTCGTTCCGTACCGATAATCCCCAGATTTTCTCGTCCGATTCTGGCGACAAGGAGCGCAAGACTTGGAGTGTGGGCGACAGCTCGATGGGTAAAAAGACTCTCGTGTTGAGCAATAATCACGGTGGTGTTATCGTGGTGGCCAACCAGAGCACCGCAAGCGCTTCGACTACCGTGAATGTTCCCGATACGGGCGAGTGGACCAACCTTATTACCGGTCAGAAAGTAACTCTTGGCTCTACTTATAACGTAACTCTCGGAGCACACGAATACATCGTTCTTGTGAAGATTAAATAAGCACTGTTCTCAGAGAAAATAACAGATGAAACGAATTTTCGTAACCCTTATGACAGCCCTCTGTGCACTCTCGCTGAGTGCACAGAAGGTTGATCGCGTGGAGCCCATTTCGTGGTTTACCGATATGAAAACTCCCCTCCAGCTTATGCTCCACGGCGAGCAGATTGCCGGCTCGGAGGTGAGTGTGGATGGCGAGGGCCTTACCCTCAAAAGCATCATCCGCACCGACAATCCCAACTACCTCTTCCTCGACCTGGATGTGAAGAAGGCAGGAGATTGGAATATTACACTTACCAAGGGTCGTAAGAAACACACCTTTGCATACCACATCGACAACCGTCGTGAGGGCTCGGCCGAAAGGGAGAGTTTTAGTGCAAAGGATGTTGTATACCTGATTATGCCCGATAGGTTTGCCAACGGCGACGAGAGCAACGACACCGTTGCTGAGTGTGCCGAGCCTTGCAACCGTCAGGAGCCCTTTGGCCGTCACGGTGGCGACATTCAGGGTATTATCGACCACCTCGACTACTTGGCCGACCTGGGTGTAACTGCCATTTGGAACACTCCCCTCACGCTCGACAACGAGGGTTTTGCGTCCTACCACGGCTACTCCTGCTCTGACTACTACCACATCGACCCCCGTTATGGCTCCAACGAACTTTACAAGGAGCTCGTAGCCGAGGGCCACAAGAGGGGTATCAAGATGATTTTCGACGTGGTAACAAACCACTGCGGTACGGCTCACTGGTGGGCAGGCGACTTCCCTTCGAGCGACTGGGTACACAATGGCGACAAGCCCCTCATCACCAACCACGGTTGGATGATGCAGGCCGACCCCGTAAACCGCTCTACCCGCGATCATAAAATGATGGAGGAGGGTTGGTTTGACTACTCAATGCCCGACATGAACTTGGAGAATCCTCTCGTGTTCAACTATTTCTGCCAGCTCTATTGTTGGTGGATCGAGTGGGCCGACCTGGATGGTCTGAGGGTGGATACCTTCCCCTACAACGAGAAGTGGACCATGGCTCGCTGGACCCGTGCAATTCTCAACGAGTACCCCAACCTCAATATTGTGGGTGAGTGCTGGAATGCCGTTCCTGCCATTTGTGCCTACTGGGAGGGTGCCAGCAACAACCGCGATGGATACTCGAGTGGCCTGCCTTCGGTTATGGACTTCCCCCTGCAAGAGAAGATCTCTCAGGGCCTTTCCAAACAGCCCGACGGCTGGATGTGGGGCGGTCACGGTGTCTACACTTCGCTCGTGCAGGATTTTCTTTACGGCAACCCCAACACGCTCTTGACCTTCTTGGATAACCACGATATCGAGCGTTTTGCTGATACCATCGAGGGCGACCTCAGGAAGTACAAAATCGGTATGGCAATCATCTCGATGACCCGTGGTGTGCCTCAATTGCTTTATGGCACCGAGATTATGATGCGTTCGAGCGATATGTCGATGGGCCACGGTGGCTCGCGCAAGGAGTTTGAGGGTGGCTGGAAGGGCGACGTGAACAATAAGTTTACCGCCGAGGGCCGTACTGCCGACGAGCAGGCAGCCTTTGAGCACACCCGCACGCTGCTCCGCTATCGCACTTCGGAGCCCGTGGTGCAGAGCGGTAAGCTCACCCAGTTCTACCGTACCGACAACCTCTATGTTTTCGCTCGCTACAATGACGAGAAGGTTGTGTTGACCATCACCAACTTTGCAGGCGAGGGCCGACCCCTCACTTGGAGTGACTATGAGGAGGTTATTCCCGCAGGTATGGTGGGTCGCAGCATCCTCACCGGCAAGAGCGTAACCGCTTCAGGCTCGGAGGAGGTTGAGGCCTATGGTTGCGACGTTATAGAGTTTGTAAAGTAAACACATCAAGTATTTTTTATTTGACCATAAGATATGAAGAACATTTATGAAACTTCGCCCTTTGCCACCTTCTTCCCCGCGGAGAAGGCACAGGCGTGTAGGGCAAAGCAGATCCTCTCGTTCAGAGTGAACGCTCCCATACAGAGGCCCACACAGAGGCTCTACATTGTGGGCAGTGTGGAGGCTCTCGGTTGCTGGGACGTGGAGAAGGCTCTGCCTTTGACCATAGAGTCGTACCCCTATTGGACCATCGCACTTGACATGAAGAGTCTTGGCGACGAGTTTGAGTACAAATTCATCGTTAAGGAGAGTGGAAATGTATGGTGGGAGGAGGGCTACAACCGTCGCTACTTCCTCTGTGGCGAGCAGGGTAGCGAGCACATCGACGCCCACTTCCGTGGCCAGTTTGGCTGGAAGGGTGCCGGTGTGGCAATCCCCGTATTCTCGTTGCGTAGCAACCAGAGCCAGGGTATTGGTGACTTTGTGGACTTGAAGAAGATGGGTGATTGGGCTGTGGCTACCGGCCAGAAGATTATCCAGATCCTCCCCATCAATGACACCACAATGACCCGCACTTGGAAGGATTCATATCCTTACAGCTCCATCTCCATCTTCGCACTCAACCCCATGTACCTCTCGATTGTAGAGCTCGGTGCCAAGGGTGAGGAGATTGAGAAGGTGAACGCCCTCGAATTTGTGGACTACGATGCTGTGAGCGCTATTAAGTGGGATTTCATCCGCAAGGAGTTTGCTCGCAGCGGTAAGCGTACCCTCAAAACCAAAGCCTTCGCTGCCTTCTTCGAGGCTAACAAGGACTGGCTCAAGGACTATGCTGCCTTCTGCTACCTGAGGGATAAATACCAGACCGCCTACTTTGAGATGTGGGGCCGTGAGAAAAAGTACAGCAAGAAGCTCGTTGAGAAGCTCACAAGCGAGAGTTTTGAGGATTACAGCAAGGTTGCCCTCTACTATTGGGTGCAGTTCCAGCTCGACCGCCAGCTCAAAGATAGTGTGGCCTACTGCCGCTCGTTGGGCGTGGTGCTCAAAGGCGATATTCCAATCGGTATCTCGCGCGACTCTGTGGAGGCTTGGAGCGACGCAAGGCTCTTCAATATGAATTGCCAGGCGGGTGCGCCACCAGATGATTTCTCGGCCGATGGTCAGAACTGGGGCTTCCCCACCTACAACTGGGAGGTTATGGCTCAGGACGGCTACGCTTGGTGGAAACGCCGCTTTGAGAAGATGGCAGACTACTTCGACCTTTACCGTATCGACCACATCCTTGGCTTCTTCCGCATCTGGGAGATCCCTATGGATTCGGTGGTTGGCCTCTTGGGCTACTTCAACCCCGCCATGCCTTTCAGCTACGATGAGTTGGCACAGAGGGGTATGCCTATGAACAGGGACCGCTACTTGTTGCCCCAGATTCACCACAACTACCTCCACGAGTATTTCGGTGAGGAGGATTGGACCCCCTACTTGGACTACAAGGACAATGGATACTATTCGCTCAAACCCGACTACGACACCCAGCGTAAGATTCGCGAGGCTCTGGACGGCGTAAACGAGAAGGCTATGAGGGCCCTGTATGGCCTCACCGGTGAGGTGCTATTTATTGAGGATCCCCGTAAGCCCGGTCACTTCCACCCCCGTATTGCTGCACAGCAGACCAAGAGCTATGAGTGGTTGTCGGATTGGGAGAAGGAGAGGTTCAACGAACTCTACAACGACTTCTTCTACCGTCGTCACAACGATTTCTGGGGCGCATTGGCAATGGAAAAATTGCCCGCTTTGGTGGACGCAACCAACATGATGTGCTGCGGTGAGGACCTCGGTATGGTACCCGACTGCGTGGGTCCCGTGATGCAAAACCTCGGTATCCTCTCATTGGAGGTACAGAGGATGCCCAAAGACCCCACCATCGAGTTTGGCTACACAAACCGCTACCCCTATGCTTGTGTGTGCACCACCGGTTCGCACGACACCAGCACCATCCGTGGCTGGTGGAAGGAGGATAGGGCAACCTCGCAGAAGTACTACAACGAGATTCTCTGGAAGCAGGGCATCGCTCCCGAGGAGTTGGGCGGTGAGTTGTGTGCAACCATCGTGAATAACCACCTCTGCTCGCCCGCAATTCTCACCATCCTTCCTTTGCAGGATTGGATCTCGATGGACGAGAGGTTGCGTAAGGCAGACATCGATAGTGAGCGTATCAACATCCCTGCAATCCCCAATCACTACTGGCGTTACAGAATGCACCTCTCGCTGGAACAGCTCCTCGAGGAGGGCGAATTGAACGCCACAATCAAGTCGAAGATTGAGGCTTCGGGACGATAATAGAAGGGGTGTTTTACTGCGATAATGTGGACGAAAAGCGACACTGCCCGTCAGTAAAAACGGGTAGTTCGTCGCCCAAAAATTGCAAGTTGAACACAAATGTTGCTACCTTATATATAAATATATACTTTTGTTGTAGGCCTAATGTGGTAACAACCTAAAGAGAAAACTTTAACTTAAATTATTTTATACTTAACGGCTTATGTTGAAACTTTTACAGGTTTTTAAGAGCCTCCTTCTGACACTTGCTTTGACCCTCGTGAGTCTGGCCGCTTCGGCACAGACCCTCTCGGTGTCGGGTGTGGTGAAGGATGCCAAAGGCGAGGCCATCATCGGTGCAACAGTGATGGACATGAAGAGTGGCCTCGGAACAGTTACCGGCGTTGATGGTGCTTATACCATCAAAGTGGATGCTGCAGCAACCCTCCTTGTTGAGTGTATGGGTTACACAGAGATTTACGATCCCGAAGCAAAAAGTACCACAATCAACTTTGTGATGAGTGAGATCGCAGAGCAGATTGAGGAGATTGTGATGGTGGGTTATGGCTCGCAGAAGAAAAAAGAGGTTACCGGTTCGGTTGCTTCGATCAAGTCGGAGGACTTCAACCAGGGTGTGAAGACCAACCCCGTTGGTATGTTGCAGGGTAAGGTTGCAGGTCTGAACATTATCAAGACCTCTTCGGACCCCACCAGCACCGGTTACAGTATGCAGATTCGTGGTTTCTCCACCCTCGATAAGGGTGCTGGCACTTCGCCTCTGTTCATCGTTGATGGTGTGCCCGTGAGCAGCATCGACAACATCTCCAACGATGAGATTGCTTCGATGGACGTGTTGAAGGACGGTTCGGCAGCTGCAATCTATGGTACTCGTGGTACCAATGGTGTAATCATCATCACCACCAAACGTGGCGAGAACTTCTCCAACGAGGCTAAAACCTCGGTTGAGTACTCGGGCTATGTTTCGGCTTCGGTACGCAATGGCGATATGGGTATGGCAACTCCCGAGGAGTTTGTGAACCTCGAGCAGACCACCGGTGGTCTTATCAAACCCACCATCATCGAGAATGCCGCTGGCGAGGTGGAGTTGACCGATTGGATGGACGCTCTTTGCCGCGACGTTGCAACCACCCAGAACCACAATGTGGCAATCACCGGCTCGGCAAGCAACTTCAACTACCGTGCTTCGGTGGCCTACAAAGATGCACAGGGTATTGCAAAGACCTCCAACCGTGAGGAGGTAATGGCCAAAATTGCTGCTTCGCAGAAAGCCCTCAATGGTAAATTAGAGTTGCAGTACGACCTTTCGTATATGGACTACCGCAACGACTACTTCTGTGGTGACTTCAAGCAGGCTGCAATCCTGAACCCCACCTATCCCATCTACGACAATAGCCAGAAGAATGGTTACTATCAGCCCCAGGGTACCGGCTTGACCAACCCCGTGGAGAATATGAACAACAGGGAGAGCTACCAGGATGGCAACTTCTTCCGTGGTTCAGTGAAGGCTTCTTACAACCTCTTGCCCGGTTTGAAACTCAGCGCCTTTGGTGCAGTTGAGGAGGGTGACAACACTTCCTACTGGTACAATGGTGTTATCAACACCGATATCGAGGGCTCGGGTAAGGCCGGTCGTAGCACCGACAAGAGCCGTAGCAAACTCTTTGAGGCAACTCTCGACTACGCTTGGTCGTCGGGTGGTCACAGCTTGACCGCAGTTGCTGGTGTTTCCTACCAAAACTTTATGTATGACGGTATGAGCGTGTCGAACAAAGGTTTCCCCACTGCCAGCATGAAATACTACCAGATTGGTAACGGTGATGCAGAGAAGACCTACCTGACCGCTTCGTCCTACCGTAACTCCAACGTGTTGGCTGCTGCCTTCGGTCGTGTAAATTACTCGTTCGATGGCAAGTACCTCGTTTCAGCTTCGATTCGTCGTGAGGGTTCGAGCCGTTTCGGTGCTAACCATAAGTGGGGTTGGTTCCCCGCAGTTTCGTTCGGTTGGCGCCTCAACCAGGAGGAGTTCATGCAGAACAACGACGCTATCAACGACCTGAAAGTTCGTTTGGGTTGGGGTGTTACTGGTAACAACCTCGCCAGCGACCTCCGTTCGGTGGCAATGCTCTCCAATGGTGGTACCTTCTGGTACAACGGCGCTTATGTTTACACCTATGGTGTAAGCCAGAATGTAAACCCCGACCTCCGTTGGGAGAAGAAGTATGAGTACAACCTCGGTGTTGACTATTCGGTTATGGACAACCGCCTGTATGGTAGCTTCGATGTTTACTATCGTCAGACCCGCGACCTTTTGTGGGACTACGAGGTACCCACTCCTCCCTATCAGTATCCTACTCTGCTTGCCAACGCAGGTCAGATGGATAGCTATGGTGTAGAGTTGGCTCTCAATGCTGACATTATTCGCAGCAAGAACCTGACTTGGACATCGACCCCCACCATCGCATTCAACCGCAACTACATCACCAAACTCTCCGACCCCAGCAAGGGCTTCAACTACAAGGAGACCTCGTCGGGTTGGGTTGGTGAGAACGGTATTCAGAACACCTCCACCCAGATTCTTATCGAGGGTGAGAGCGTGGGTGCTTTCTATGGTTTCAAACTCCACAAGAAATACTTCGAGCAGACCGGTAAATGGTACTACGAGACCCCTGCCGGTGGTGTTGTGGATGAGAACACCACTGCTGATGCCTACCGCCAGGTTATCGGTAATGCACAGCCTCTGTTTACCTTCGGTTGGAACAACACCGTTCGTTACAACAATATCGACGCTACCATCTTCTTCCGTGGTGTCTATGGTAACGACGTGTTGAACCTCACTCGCTGGGCATACGGTCCCCGTCCTTCCCAGGCCGACAACCTCTTCATGAAGGATGTTAATGGGACAAACGTAGTCTACACCAACAAGGCTTGCTTCTCGGACTACTACTTGGAGGATGGTTCCTACATCAAACTCGACAACATTACCATTGGTTACACCTACGACCTTCCCGAGAACTCGTCGATCGAGAAGATGCGTTTCTACATCACCGGCCAGAACTTGTTGACCATCACCAAGTATAGCGGTCAGGATCCCGAGGTTGACACCAACAGCGTGTGGAGTGCAGGTATCGACTACTGCGACTTCTATCCCACCGTTGCAACTGTGTTGTTTGGTATTAACATTACGTTTAACTAATAGATATGCTGCGAATTATGAAAAAGTTTCTTTTGATGTTGGCAGCTACTGCCACAATGATTGGCTCAATGAGCTCGTGCTCCAACCTGGATGGCCTGCTCGATGAGGTAAACTATGGCAACCCCACCGTGGAGGATATGGTAACTGACGAGCAGAACGTTATTCTGTTGGTTGGTCAGTGCTATGCCGACCTGAAATGGATCCACGACCACTGGGGCTACTGGGGTCTTGTGACCATTTCGGCTGACGAGGGTCTTTGCGTACCCCGTAATAAGGGTAACGACTGGAACGACGGTGGCTACTGGATGAAACAGAACGACCACACCTGGGATTTCCGTGGTGACGCTATCAAGAATGTTTGGAACACTACCATCTCGGGTGCCGTTTCGTGTAACCGTGTACTTCAGACCCTCGAGCTCGGCAAGGAGAATATGAGCGAGGAGATTTATGCACAGTATGTGGGCGAGGTTGAGGTACTGCGTACCTACTACTTCTACCTCTTATTTGAGTGCTTCGGTCGTGTTCCCTACACCGAGACATACGAGGAGGTTGTTGGTCCTATGAACGAGCCTTGGGAGACTTGGTCGAACTTGGTTGCTGTGTTGGAGCGCAACGCCCCCAATATGGCTATTGTGACCAACGACAACCGTGCTGCCAACTATGGCCGTACTACCCAGGGTTTTGCCTATGCTCTGTTGGCTCGTCTCTATCTGAATGCCGAGTCGTATGGCTGTAATCCCGACAATGTATTCCAGAAAGTGGAGGCTCCCGAGCAGTATAGCGGTTCGTTCTTGGACAACTGCGTACGTTGCTGCGACAAAGTAATCGAGGCTGGCTCTTACAGCATTGAGAACAATTATTTCTCCAACTTCCGCATCTTCAACGAGAATAGCAAGGAGAACATTCTCTCGATTGTTGACAACGGTCAGGCAGACTTCGACGAGCGTAGCAATGGCTCGATGTCGAACAAGCTCCGTATCACCATGAACACCCACCACTACGGTATCCAGCAGGCCTACGGTATGGTGCTCGACACCTGGAATGGCTTCTGCGCTCGTCCCGACTTCTTGAAACTCTACAACGACAACGATGTTCGTGGTATGGGTAAGGAGAGCGAGAGGAACGGTACCGGCGACAAGAAAGAGTGGGGTTGGTTTGTAGGTCCCGTTTACAAGGCTTCGGCTACCGCAGAGCAGATTGCCGCTCGCGACGTGAACGCTATGTACCTCGACGAGGACTACAAAGAGCCCACCATCATCCGCTCCACTATTTCGGAGCAGGGTGGTAGGCCCTACGATACCCACAACTTCGATGGTGCACGTCTGAACAAGTGGGAGGCTGACAAGACCGGTACCTACAAGTACTGCGAGAACGACTTCGTGCTGATGCGTTATGCTGATGTACTCTGGATGAAGGAGGAGGCAATCGTGCGCGGTGGTGCAGGCGTGAGCGGTATCAACGGCGTAAGCAAAGCCGACTTTGAGAACTACTTCAAACGTGCTATGGGCTCGGTTGACGCCTTCAAGGCTGCTTATCCCGAGGCCTCGACCTCGCTCACTGAGAAAGGTATTCTCGACGAGCGTGGTAGGGAGTTTACTTGGGAGATGGTACGTCGCCGTGACCTTATCCGCTATGGCGAGTTTGGCAATATCCAGTATGTAGCCAAGAAGAACGACTACCTCAAGTGGTACCCCATCCCCCGCTCGGTATTGGAGAAATCGCTCATCGGCGAGGATGGCAAGCGCCTCTGGACCCAGAATGAGGGCTATGAGGATATCAAAGCTCCTGCTGTTACTCAGTAAGCAAACAAACACAACACTATACACAAACCTTTTTTACAAACAAACAATTATGAAAAAACTTCTTTATTTGTTCGGTGCTATGGCACTGATGATGGGTTTCACCGCTTGTGGTGATACCAACGAGGATGATGGCCCTATCAACATTGTATTGGATGGTTTCTACATCTATGGCGATGCAGTAGGTACTCAGGAGTTCCTTGCAGTAAACCAGATGTCGGCTGGTTCGAATGAGGTAACCAAATCGGTTCGTACCGGTATGTATGAGAAATACATCTGGCTCGAGGCTAACAAAGAGTTCTCGCTCGTTGAGAATTCGGCTGGCAACAAAGTGTTCTATGGTGCACAGTTGGCAGAGGTTAACTACGGCTACGATGCAAACGATCCCGACTGCAAGAACTTCGCAGACAACCCAAACATGAAGATTCTTGCCGGTAAGATGATTATTGGTGAGAACGCTCCCGCTATGCAGGTTGCAGAGACCGGTATGTACCACATCGTACTCGACAACAACGCTATGGGTGACCTCGAGTATCCCCAGATCATCATTCAGCGTGCTAAATGGGGTGTTCGTGGTGGTATGAACGGTTGGGGCTTCACCCAGGCCGAGGAGACTCTTAACGCTGACGGTAGCGTTACCTACACCCTCACCGAGCAGGAGATGGGCCAGGGAGGCAAGTTTAAATGGGCTTCGTGCCACGGCTGGAAGATTAACCTCGACGTTGATGGCAACGTTAAAGCAGAGGTTGCTCTTGGTTTGACCGATGGTAAACTTTCCAACACCGGTGCCGATATTGCAGTTGACAAAGCAGGTTTCTACGCCTTGACACTTACTTGGAAACCCGCAGCCGGTTCGGTTGCTGATGCTTTCACTAGCGAGGTTGAGTGCACTCGCACTCTCGACCTTCCCACTGAGATGTATATGACTGGTGACGCTTTCGGTGCTTGGACTTGGGGTTCTGAGGGTATCGTTTCGCTCACTCCCGTACACAGCGAGACTGGTAAATTCTGGGCAGTTCGCTACATGGAAGGTGGCAAAGGTGTTAAGTTTAGTTCTATCAACATCAAAGACGATTGGAGCAAAGCATTCGGTGGTCTTACCACTAATGAGGGCTTCGGTAGCGACAAAGATGGTAACGCTGTTGTTGAAGCTTCTGGTCTTTACACTATCATCGTTGATATGAAGGCTTCTAAACTCAGCATCGCTCCCGCTAAGATCTACGGTATCGGCCCCTGCTTCTCCAAATCGGGTTCGTCGTGGGCTGGCGAGGCTGCTGATTTCAATGTAAACGAGGATGGTACTGCAACTATCACCGTTGATAAAGCAAGTGACCTTGGGGCATCAAAAGACGCATACGGTCTTCGTATGTATGTTCCCACTGGTGGTGACTGGTGGCACAGCGAGTTCAACGTAATTGATGGCAAGATTGTTTACCGTGGTACTGGTGGCGACCTTCCTGGTGTTGCTGTAACCGCTGGTCAGACCGTTACCTTGAACTTCAACGCAGGTACTGGTTCGATTAAGTAATCAAACAAGGGTTTTGATAAAACCTTTCAGGGGGCGGCTCGCATTTGCGGGCCGCTCTTTTTTTTTGTCGAGGGGGGCAGAGTCTTACCTAACCTCAACTTTCCACTCTCCATTTTCCATTTTCAATTTTCAATTCTTCATCGTATCTTTGTACTCACTGAGTACAAAACAATAAACACAAAGAAATAGATGAAACGAATCTTTTTGATTTTGGCTGCCGCACTCGTGGCTCTCGCAACCCCTGCTGCCGCACAGACAATCACTTCGCCCAATGGTCAACTTTCGCTCACCTTCTCGCTCACCGATAGTGGTGTGCCCACCTATGCCGTGGACTACAAGAGTGCAGCTGTAATCCTCCCCAGCCAGCTCGGTTTGAAGCTCAACGGAGCTGCTGATCTGCTGGATGGTTTTGCCGCAGGCGAGGCCGTAAAAAGCACCTTTGATGAGACTTGGGAGCCTGTGTGGGGCGAGGAAACCCACATCCGCAACCACTACAACGAGCTTCTCGTGAGGCTTACCCAGACCGCCACAGGTCGTCAGATGAACATTCGTTTCCGCCTTTTTAACGACGGCTATGGCCTTCGCTACGAGTTTCCCCGCCAGAAGAGGGTGTCCTATATGACCATCGAGGACGAGCGCACCGAGTGGGCCCTCACCGGCGACCACTATGCTTTTTGGATGCCTGGCGACTACGACACTCAGGAGTATGACTACTTCGAGAGCCGCCTCTCGGAAATGGGACAGATTGCTGCCGCCCACGTGAGCACCAACGCCTCCACCACTCGTTTCTCCGATTGGGGTGTGCAGACCGCCCTCACACTCAAAAGCGACGAGGGTGTCTACATTACAATCCACGAGGCAGCCCTAATTGACTACTCGTGTATGCACCTGATTTACAACCCCGAAACCAAAGTCTTCACCTCGTGGCTCACCCCCGACGCCATTGGCAACAAGGGCTATATTCAGACTCCCTGCCACACACCCTGGCGTACGGCTGTGATTACCGACGACGCACGCGAGTTGCTTGCTTCGCGCCTCACGCTCAACCTTAACGAGCCTTGTAAAATCGAGGACACTTCGTGGATTAAGCCCGTGAAATATATGGGCGTATGGTGGGAACTTATCACCGGCACAAACAGCTGGTCCTATGCCACTGAGGGCAATATCAAGCTCGACCAGGTGGACTACGCTACCCTCAAACCCAGCGGCACCCACGGTGCAACAACCGAGAACGTTAAGCACTACATCGACTTTGCCTCCAAGTGGGGTTGCTTCGACCAGCTTCTCGTGGAGGGTTGGAACATTGGTTGGGAGGACTGGTTTGGCAAGCACAAAGATTTCGTGTTTGACTTCGTTACTCCCTATCCCGACTTCAACTTGCCCGAGTTGCAGAAATATGCAAATGAGAGGGGTATGAGGCTGATGATGCACCACGAAACTTCCGCATCTATCCGCAACTATGAGCGCCGTATGGACGAGGCCTACAAGTTTATGGTCGACAATGGCTACAACGCCCTTAAGAGTGGTTATGTGGGTAACATTTTCCCCCGTGGCGAGCACCACTATGGTCAGTTGATGAACAACCACTACCAGTATGCCATTGAGAAGGCTGCCGAGTACAAAATTGTTGTGAATGCTCACGAGGCTGTGCGCCCCACAGGTATCTGCCGCACTTGGCCTAACCTCATCGGTAACGAGTCGGCCCGCGGTACCGAGTACCAGTCGTTTGGCGGCTCGCACCCCCACCACGTAACAATCCTTCCCTTCACCCGCTTGCAGGGTGGCCCGATGGACTACACCCCCGGTATCTTCCGTATGGACCTCACCGACATCCCCGGCAATAGCTCCAAGGTGCTCTCCACCTTGGCCAACCAGCTCGCCCTCTATGTTACCCTCTACTCGCCCTTGCAGATGGCAGCCGACACCCCCGAGAACTACGAGCGCTACATCGACGCATTCCAGTTTATCGTAGATGTGCCCGTGGAGTGGTCCGAGAGCCGCTACTTGTCGGCTGAGCCCGGTGACTATGTTGTTATTGCTCGTAAGGACAAAAAGTCGTCCAACTGGTTTGTGGGTGGTGTGACCGATGAGAATCAGCGCACAATGACCGTGAAGTTCGACTTCTTGGAGAAGGGTAAGCAGTATGTTGCTACCGTCTACGCCGACGCTCCCAACGCCGACTACGAAACCAACCCCGAGGCCTACCGCATCGTGGAGGGTAAGATTACGGCCAAGAGCGCAGCCAAGATTTTCATGGCTCGCGGTGGAGGCTTTGCCATCTCCATTCGTGAGGCAACCAAGGCTGACCGCAAGATGAAAAATCTGATTATTAAATAGTTAATATAAAACCTAAACAGTCCCTAAACTTAAACTACTATGGCTAAACACACAATCAAAGAGTGGTATCTTGCTACTCGCCCCTGGTCGTTCCCCGCATCGGCAATGCCCGTAGCATCCACCGTGGCTTACCTCTTTTGGGTGTCGCAAACCACCGTTGGTGCCCCCGTGGTTAACCTTCTGTGTGGAGTGCTTGCCCTCGTGGGCATCATCCTCTTCCACGCCGCAGGCAACGTGCTGAGTGACTACAACGATTTCCGCAAGGGTGTCGATACCCCCGAGAATGCAATCTACCTCCCGCTGGTTAACGGCTCATTCAAGGATTATGAGTTCCGCCGCTATGGTGTTGTGTTGCTCGTGGCGGGTTGCTTGGTGGGCGGCATTTTGCTGTTGCTCACTCGCAGCCTTTCTTTGCTCTATGTGGGCTTGGCTGGTGGCGCTCTCACCCTGCTCTACTCCTTCCTGAAATACCGCTCGCTGGGTGATGTGGTGATTGTGCTCAACTATGCAATCCTTCCCATTATGGGAACCTCAATTGTTGCCGTGGGCCACATCGATTGGTCGGCTATGGTGTTGGCAGTGCCCTTGGCGCTCATCACCGACTCTATTCTACACATCAACAACGCCCGTGACGCCGAGAGTGACCGCGCTGCAGGTGCCACCACCTTCGCTATGCGCATTGGCCCCAAAGCTTCCTATAAGCTCTACCAGGCCGAGGTTCTCCTCCCCTTTGTGTGGGTGATTGTGGCGATTTGCTTGGGCTGGTTGCCCCCATTCTCGCTGCTTGTAATGTGTGTGGGAAAGACTGCTTTGGGTATGGCTCGTCAGGCCAAGGGACTCGTTACCAAAGGCTCCGAGGCTGTTGCTACTCTCGATCAGCAGAGTGCCAAGTTGCAGATGATTTTCAGCCTGCTGATGATTGTAGCTCTCGTTGTGAGTGCCCTTGTGGGCTGGGGCGCAGTTGAAGGTGTTGCCCGCTGGTAAAATGACAAAGAAAATTGCCATACCCGTTGCCGTGGCGGCCCTGCTGTGGTTTGTGATGTTCAGTCCGTGGACGGCACCACACGTCAACTTTTGGGTCACAATGAGCTTCGCGGGACTTATCCTTACAAGCCTTTCGCTCACTATTGCTCCCGATCTGCGTCGTGTGTTGGCCGAGGAGTTTCATTGGAAACACATCCTTCTGGGTGTGGGCCTCGCGGCTGTGTTGTGGGGCGTGTTCTGGGTGGGCGACAAGGTTGCCTGCGCAATCTTCCCCTTTGCTGAGGGCGAGATAGGCTCCATCTATTCCATGAAGGATGGTGAAAATGCGTGGGTCATCGGCCCCCTCTTGCTGTGTGTCATCGGCCCTGCCGAGGAGATTTTTTGGAGGGGCTTTGTACAACGTCAACTATCGCTCAAAATCAACCCCACGTGGGCCTTTGTGGTCACCACGGCCATCTATGCCCTTGTTCACATCTGGGCAATGAACTTTATGTTGGTGGCTGCTGCAGCCGTTGTGGGTGGCGTGTGGGGCCTCCTCTATCGCCTATGGCCCAAGGGGCTGTGGACACTTATCGTGTCGCACGCCGTGTGGGATGTGGTGGTGTTTTTGGTCTTGCCAATCTAATCCGTCAGATATAACAAAGTCCGTGCACCGCACCCCTTATGGGGTGTGGTGGCGTGGGCATTGACCATTGCGAATGTTGTTGCAGCAACACTCACCACTTGTGGCTCGGCAGGATCCGCAATTGGCACTACAACTCTTCTGTGTGTCGCCCTTTCCGTAGAACTTGCGGTGGTGTGTTGGGGTGTGCCCATACTCGGCCTTGAATAGGCGTATGAAGTGGGAGGCGGTGCTAAAACCGGCCTGCTGGGCGATAGCCTTCACGGGGAGTGTTGTGTTTTCCAACAGCTGTTGGGCAAATTCGAGCCTTCTGCGTACGGCCCAATGGTGGGGCGTGTCGCCAAAAATCTTCCTGAACTCTTGTTTGAATTTTGTGGGACTCTGCCCGCACTCGTTGGCGAGCTGTGTAATGGTGAGTCCTTTGAGAGCGCTTCCCGCAATAATGCGACAGAATTGTGCTGCGTGGCTACTTTCGTGCGTGTTTGAATGATCCATTTGAAATCCTGTTTGGGGTTTTGCGAGGGCAAAAGTAGGCTCACTTCTGCTCCCACCCCTCTCCCTGCCCCCGAAACTTATTTACACCTGTTGGTAACCCTAAAATTGAAGACACACCGATGGCTCCACGCACACTCTATTGTGTTGGCTTACTGCTGATTATGTGTTGGGATGTTTTGCTAAACCTATCGGCCCTCATTGAAGAGGTAGTCGAGGATTGAGAGGTTGGGCTCAAAGGGTGTACGCTCGGAAAACACCTGCCAGTAGGAGGTCAGTTCGGGGCGCCCGGGCAACAGATTGGGCCCAAGGAAAGAGTGTCCGCGGAGGTCCTCGTCGTCGGGCGAGGCGATGATGTAGTGCTCCGAGAATCGAAGTTCCTCTTTTATGCCCGCAATGCCCCTAACCACGTCGATGAGCTCGCGGTTGAAGTCATACAAAAACTCATATCTCTTCTCAAAAAATGGTTCCAAGCGGTCGGCAAAGTAGTCGTAGTAGGGCGACGACTTGTAGGCCGAGCGCAGGGCCACGGCGTGCTGGTGCTGCCAACGTTTGGAGTAGT
>JAFYRC010000168.1 GCA_017547065.1 Tidjanibacter sp. | reverse complement strand
GGTAAGCCCGTGGATGACCCCGCAGCGCCGGGGCGCAGGAGTGTGGGATTGGTGTTGAGTGGCGGCGGTGCAAAGGGCGCTGCCCAGCTGCGCATCATCAAGGCCATTGAGGAGGCCGGAATCCCCATCGACTACATCGCCGGTACCAGCATCGGCTCCATCATCGGCGGACTCTACTCGGTGGGTTACACCGTGGAGGAGATTGAGAACTACTTCACCTCAATGAACTGGTTCAACATCTTCACCGACCGTAACGAGCGCTCCAAGCGACTCCTCAAAGACAAGCACAAGGACGACGCCTACATGTTTGACGCACTATTGTCGACCGACGATATCTCCCTACCGAGCGGCATTGTCAGGGGCGACAAGTTTATGGACGAGCTCAACGAGCTCCTCCTGGGCTTCCAGCAGATAGACTCGTTCGACAACCTCCCCATTCCGTTTGCGTGTGTGTCGTACGACATGAACACCGGTAGCGAGTATGTGACGCGCGGGGGTAGCCTCCCCATGGCCATCAGGGCAAGTATGTCCATCCCCGGAGTGTTCAAACCCGTCAGGTACAAGGATATGCTCCTTGTGGATGGCGGCGTGTACAACAACTTCCCCGTGGATGTGGTGAGGGATATGGGCGCCGACATAGTCATTGGCGTTGACCTCGCCGACGGGCTCCGTACCGACGACGATCTGGAAAACATGGTGCTCATCTTCGAGCAGCTCACAACCTTCCTCGGCAGGGAAAAATATGAGGCCAACCTCGCCTCGTGCGACTACTACATGCGTCCCGAGGTTGCTCCCTACACGGCAGCAAGTTTCAATGCCGAGGCCGTCGACTCCCTGATTATGAGGGGCCAGCGAGAGGCCGACGCTCACCGCATTGGTCTTCAAGAGTTGAGAAAGAAAATCGGTCTGCCGAAGGAGTACAAAGCTCCCGTGCGCCCGAAGCACTATTCGAGTGACACCAAACTCTACATCGGCCCCATCACCTTCCGAGGTTTCAACAAAACCGAGCGCGCCCTCATCAACCGCCACCTCGGCCTGCGACCCTACTCGACCGTGACCCGCAAGGAGTTCAACCAGCACATCGAGGATGTTCGCAACGTGGGCGGTTTCGACTTTGTGCGTTACAGCCTCAACAACCGCGCGCCCTACGAGCTAATCATCGGCGTGAACGAAAAGGAGAACACCTCCGTACACGTCGGTTTCCGCTTCGACACCCAGGAGTTGGCCTCTCTGTTGCTCGGCACGGAGATGACCATGCACGGCAACTATTTCAAGCCCAAGTTCTCGCTCACCACAAGGTTGAGCCAGAGCCCCTATGTAGAGTTGAGCGCATCAAGCAGCAGGGTCTTCTTCGGCGACTTCACGCTCGCCTACAAGTATCAGTATCACGATTTTACGTTCTACAAAAACGAGACCCGTCAGAACTCCGCCAACTTCAATGAGCACAATCTGTCGATACTCTTTTCGGACATCTACTTGCAAAATTTCAACATGAACGTGGGTGTGGAATATGAGTTCTTCGACTTCCACCAGTCACTCTACTACTCCCCTCTGGGCACTCTCACCGAGGCCAAGCCCGAGGGCTACATCAACTACAAGTTCAACGGCCACTACGAGAGTTTGGACGACTTCTACATGCCACACAAGGGTTGGTCGGTGGAGGCGGACTACACCATCCACACCACCAATGGTCTGGAAGTGCAGGGACACACCCCCTTTACCTCCTTACAATACAAGGTAATGAGCGCTCTCACACCCCTCGACGGCCCCATCACATTCATTGGCTCGCTCTATGGTCGAACTCTCATCGGCCCCAAGCCTACCTACCCCTATCAGAACTGCATGGGTGGCATATTGCCGGGCAGGTATATGAGTCAGCAGATGCCCTTCATCGGTATTCAGCACGTGGAGCTGTTCGACAACTCGGTGATGGTGGGTACTGTGGAGGCGAGGTATGAGTTTTACAAAAACCACACCCTCTCGGCCATCGCCAACGGCGCCCTTCAAAACGACAATTTCTGGCAGATGTTCAACTTTAAGCAGAGGCTCCTGGGCTTTGGCGTGAAGTATACATACCACACCTCGCTCGGCCCGCTGACGGTGTTGGCAAGCGGCACAAACCTCACACCACTGGGTGGTATCTATGTCAGCTACGGCAAGAAT
>JAFYRC010000167.1 GCA_017547065.1 Tidjanibacter sp. | reverse complement strand
TGCGCGTTGCAGCTTGGAGTGTGAATTGGCTCACCACCAACACTTCGCCATCCACTTGGCGCACGTCGAGGTTCATAACCCCCTCGCTGTCGTCGAAGATTCGCAACTGGGACACCTTACGCACAAGGTAGTCCACATCGGAGGAGTCGTCGTCCGTTGCCACGCCCACAAAGACCAGCAGACCACGTCCAATGCGAGCAACCTCCTCGCCCTCTATCACCACGTTTGCGTGGGCAACACGCTGTACAAGTGCTCTCATAGTATTTCGTTTAACAAATTAGTGTGCTGCGAGCCAGTTGTCACCCTCGCCGATGTCCACAATAAGGGGAACGTTCAACTTGGCTGCACCCTCCATCGCCTCTCGCAAAATATTTGTAACTTGGGCTTGCTCACTTTTGAGTGTATCAATAATAAGCTCATCGTGCACTTGGAGAATCATCTTCGAACGTAGGCCCTCGCTACGGAAGCGACGAGCCACCTCGGCCATAGCAATCTTGATGATATCGGCTGCGGAGCCCTGCAGGGGGGCGTTTATGGCATTTCGCTCGGCCAGTGAGCGCACGTTTGCATTGCCAGAGTTGATGTCGGGCAGGTAGCGCTTACGGCCAAAGATGGTCTGCACAAATCCATTGTTTTTAGCCTCGGTGATGGTGTTGTCAATGTAGGCCTTCACGCCGGGATAGGATGAAAAATAGCCCTCAATAATGGCCTTAGCCTCAGCCATCGACATGCTATCATTACCCATACGCTGTCTTAGACCAAAGGCAGAGATGCCGTAGATGATTCCAAAGTTGGCGGTCTTGGCCTTGCGGCGCTGGTCGGAAGTAACCTCCGAGGGGGCCACATGGAAGAGCCTCGAAGCGGTATCTCGATGGATATCCTCACCGCTACGGAAGGCCTCAATCATCGCCTCGTCGCCACTCATGTGGGCCATCAGTCGGAGCTCCACTTGCGAGTAGTCGGCGGCCAGCAGGATGTGGTCGTCGTCGGTGGCCACAAAGGCCTCGCGAATGCGCTTACCCAACTCATCCCTCACGGGGATGTTTTGGAGGTTTGGATTGGTGGAGGAGAGCCTACCCGTGGCCGTTACGGCCTGGTTGTAGGAGGTGTGGATGCGTCCCGTTGCGGGATTTACCAACTCCGGAAGAGCCTCAACATATGTTGAAAGCAGCTTTTTGATACCCCTATACTCCAAAATCTTGGGCACAATGGGGTGACGGTCGGAGAGGAATTGGAGATACTCCTCCTCGGTGCTATACTGTTTTGTCTTGGTGCGTTTGGGCTTGGCGTCGATTTTGAGCACCTCAAAGAGGGCAACACCCAGCTGGCGCGAGGAGTTCACATTGAGCCCGGGCATGCCTGCCAAGTCACGAATCTCGCCCTCCAAAGTGGCTAATTGCACGCCCAACTCACGACCATAGTCGGCCAGCAGAGCAGTGTCAACCTTCACACCCTCCCACTCCATATCGGCAAGGGTGCGAATGAGGGGCTCCTCAATGGTGTTGTAGAGCTCCTCCGCCCCGGCCTCACGAAGTTTGGGCAGCAGGGTGTGGTAGAGTTGGAGTGTTATGTCGGCATCCTCCGAGCAGTAGGGAGCAACCTGATCAACGGACACGCGATCCATTGTGAGTTGGCTCGCACCACGGCCGATGAGCGACTCTATCTCAATGGGTTGATAACCCAACAGGGTCTGTGCCAAGTGATTCATGCCGTGACGACTCTCGGGGTCGATGAGGTAG
>JAFYRC010000016.1 GCA_017547065.1 Tidjanibacter sp. | reverse complement strand
GGTGAAAAAATTGTGCTGTCCGAACACCGAGTTTTTCACCACACGGGCCGAAGTGAAGTAGTATGGAATTGCGTCGCCATCCACCTTCACAACCTCCTCGCCCTGCTCGAAGGTGGCCACTCGGTTTTCCAACTCGGCCACACGCTCCATAAGAAGTGTGTTCTCCTTGCGCAGGGAGAAGTAGTCGTTCACACCGCGGAAGGCACCCTCCACCCCCGCCGTTGCGTGGTTGGAGATGGTAAGCAGTCGAGCCCTTGTGAAACTCGTGGCACGAGTGTAGTGGCTGATTGCCAGCACCTCGATGAGCACGAAGAGCACGGGCACAGCCACACGTTTCAACAAAAGCAAAACTTTATACATCGGTTGTTAATGGATGTGAAAGTGAGTTTTTCTAAATCGTGTTGCGGCTACCCTCCATCGGGGGTAACCGCAACAAGTTAATACACAGAATGTTTGACCACAACGACCGTTCCCTGTGCGGGTACAGCCACGGGCCTCCGCATCCCGCACTATTTCATCAGGAACGAGAAGTTGTTGATGTTCTTCAACGCCACGCTCGTACCCCTTACGATAGCCCTAAGAGGGTCTTCGGCAATGATGAAGGGGATGTTGGTCTTCTCCTGAAGGCGCTTGTCGAGGCCCTTGATGAGAGCACCACCACCTGCCAGGTAAATACCGTTCTTCATAATGTCGGAGTAGAGTTCGGGGGGAACCATCTCCAACACCTTCATCACTGCTGCATCCACCTTCAAGAGCGATTTCTCGAGTGCATAGGCAACCTCGCTATACGACACGTTGAGGGTGGTGGGAAGGCTTGTAAGCATGTTGGGGCCGGTCACCACAAAGTCTTCTGGTGGATTGTCCAGTTCCCTCAGCGCTGCACCTACCGAAATTTTGATATTCTCGGCCGTACGCTCGCCAATGCGAACATTGTATTGCTGGCGGATATACTTCTGGATGTCCTCGGTGAAGACGTCGCCTGCGATGTCGATACTCTCGCTGCACACAATACCGCCCAACGAGATACAAGCAATCTCGGTGGTACCGCCACCGATGTCGATAATCATCGAGCCCTCGGGAGCCTCCACGTCAAGACCTGCACCCAAGGCTGCAGCCATGGGCTCAAAGATCATATACACATCCCTTGCACCGGCGTGCTCGGCACTCTCCCTAACGGTACGGATCTCCACGTTGGTCGAGCCCGAAGGGATGCACACAACCATTTTGAGCGAAGGGCTGAAAAGGTGTCCACTGGTCTTCACCTTCTTGATCATGCCGCGCAACATCTGCTCGGCGGCATTAAAGTCGGCAATCACACCATCCTTCAATGGGCGAATGGTTTTGATGTCCTGGTGGGTTTTGCCGTGCATTTTTTGTGCCTCCTTACCGATAGCCACCACCTTGCCGGTGTGGATATCCACAGCAATAATCGAAGGCTCGTCCACAACGACTTTGCCGTTGTGAATGATGAGAGTATTGGCGGTTCCCAGGTCAACTGCCAACTCTTGTGTTAATGAAAACAGGCCCATTTTATATTATCTTTTTTGTACGATTTTGCTAAATGCTCTTACAAGCAACAAAAGTAAAAAAAATATATTAAATTTGCACACCACAAAATGGACAATAAATCACAAAAACACAGAAAAATGATAAAACTTGAAACCAAACACATCTCGTGTGGCGTTGAGGCCGCAGAGGTGGCAGCTCTGGCTGGCGCAGCACAGCAGGCTAACTCCTTGCTCCACAGCGGAGAAGGCGCAGGTAACGACTTCCTCGGTTGGGTAAATCTCCCTTCGAGCATCACCCCCGAAGAGATCGAGGCAATCAACCTCACTGCACGCGGTTTGGCCGCAAAAGCAGAGGTTGTTATCGTCATCGGTATCGGTGGCTCCTACCTCGGTGCCAAAGCAGTGCTCGATGCTATGAGCAGCTCGTTCCATTTCCTGAACAAAAAACGCACCACTCCCTATATCGTCTTCGCAGGTAACAACCTCTCGGAGACCTACACCGCCGAACTTCTCGAGGCTGTGAAGGAGTACAGCATTGCCGCCATCGTTATCAGCAAGAGCGGTACTACCACCGAGCCCGCCGTTGCCTTCCGTCTGATTAAGGCCGAGATCGAGGCTCGCTATGGTAAGGAGGAGGCTCGCGAGCGCATCGCAGCCGTTACCGACGCCGCTCGTGGCGCACTCAAAACCCTTGCAACCGCAGAGGGCTATGACACCTATGTAATTCCCGACAATGTGGGTGGCCGCTTCTCGGTGCTCACACCCGTTGGTTTGCTTCCTTTGGCTGCTGCCGGTATCAACATTGCCGAGCTCGTGCGCGGCGCAAGGGATATGGAGGTTGCCACTGCCGAGGGTGTACCCTTCGAGCAGAACATCGCTGCACAGTATGCTGCAGCTCGCAATGCCCTCTACAACAAGGGCTACAAAATTGAGATCCTCGCTTCCTACGAGCCTCGCCTTCAGTACATTGCCGAGTGGTGGAAACAGCTCTACGGCGAGAGCGAGGGTAAGGAGGGCAAAGGTATTTTCCCCGCAAGCGTAACCCTTACCGCCGACCTCCACTCGATGGGTCAGTACATCCAGGAGGGCGAGCGCACCCTCTTTGAGACCGTTATCAGCGTTGCACAGCCCGAGGGTAAGGTTACCATTGAGGCCGATGGCGACAACCTCGACGGCTTGAACTTCCTCGCCGGCAAACGCCTCGACTATGTTAATAAGATGGCCGAGCTGGGTGTAGTTTTGGCCCACGTTGATGGTGGCGTGCCCAACATCCGCATCGAGATCCCCGCAATTAATGAGTACTACATCGGTGGTTTGCTCTATTTCTTCGAGAAGGCATGTGGTATCAGTGGCTACATTTTGGGTGTTAACCCCTTCAATCAGCCTGGTGTTGAGGCTTACAAAAAGAACATGTTTGCCCTGCTCGACAAACCTGGTTACGAAGAGGCATCTGCTGCTCTGAAAAAACGCATGTAAAAAGACGATTTGTTGCGGGTGAATTTTGTGCCGCACTGCGATAGGCGAGTTCCTCATTTGCGATAAGCAAACTGCGGACTCGCCTTCTTGTTTAGCACGAAATTCCCTCCGCAAAAATTGCTTTTTTTAAGTGCGGTATTCGCCGCGCTCTCTGCGATTTTTAGGTGGGGCGCTATGACGAAAAATCACAAAACGGCCTGTGGCCGCTCCCCCTCTAAGCTAGAGGGGGTGGTCGAAGACCGGGGGCGTCTGTTGTCTTCGTTGACCGTCAATCGACTTTTTTGGTCGACCGTCGGACAGACCCCTCCGGCACTGT
>JAFYRC010000166.1 GCA_017547065.1 Tidjanibacter sp. | reverse complement strand
GTGAGCGTGGGCTTTTGGGCCTTACCCATGGGGGCGTATCGAGGGTGGGAGAGGGCTGTGGGGTGGGTGCCTACAACGCACTGAATGTGGGTGTCGTTGGCCGTGAGCCAAGCCTCAATATCCTCGCTTGTACGGTAGGACGCCAAGTTCACTTGGGCCAAACGGGTGGGGAAGGTTGGGGAGTGTTGCAGAACGAAGAAACCTCCGTCAATAACCTGCTCGCCCGTAAGCATTGCCGTGGCCTTGATTTGGCGGTAGTTGCCCACATACTTGGGCGATGCAATTTCGCGTGCCGTTTGGAGCGTGCGAACAAACTTTTCTACGTCGTATCCCTCGGGAATCCACACAAGGGTTACGTTGCGACAACCCATTGAGTTGTAGCGGAAAAGATCCTCGCCAAGCTCCTGCAACTCATCCTCGCTCTCCTTGCCGCTGAGTACTGCCACCGAACTGCGGTGTCCACGCAGGAGAAGTCGGGTGGTGGGCCACTCCTTTTCGATGGCCGAGATGGCTGCGTCGCTACCGGAAGCAATTACCACGTCGGGCTGTGTGCACTCGTGGAATGGCCTGATGGGAGCACCGCACTCGCATAGGAACTTGCACAGAGCCTTCATTAGAACGGTGTCCTTACTTGACGGCTTTGCGTAGCAGTGGTGTCCTGCGGCGAGCACACACATAAGGTCGAGAAATCCCGCCAGAGGGATGTTGCCCGCCATGATTACACCTACCTTCAAAGGCGTGTCGGTGGGTTGAATGTTGTGCGCAGCGAGCCACTCGGCAATTTTGTTGGTGTCGAGAAATTGCTCCCTGATGGCACCAATGGCGTGGTGAATATCCTGGGGTGAAAACCAAGGATTCTCCCTACAAGCTCCTCCGATGACCTCCTCCGTGAAGATGTTTGAAAGATTGTCGGCAAGGTGGGATAACAATGGAACAATATGTGTGTAGATGTGCTTCATCACTACAAATGTAGTCAAATTTTGCGGAAAGTGGACCAAAAAAAGTTTGCAAATCGTGAAAAATAGCATATCTTTGTGGTTGTAAAGGCCGTTATGATGCAGTCGTGTCTGACTGTATTTTATTCCTGATAGAGTTATATTTTCAAAATATTAGCATTAAAATCAATGACAAGAGAAGAAGAAATTGATGCATTGAAGAGTAAGAGTCTTTCGGAATTGAGAGAAATTGCTCGTGCATTAGGGCTTGATGTGCGCTCCGGTAGGGAGAAACTTGTAGCCAAAATTATGGATGCAACCCACACCGAAGAGGGAGGTGCACCTGCCGAAGAGGCGGTTGCAGTACGCCGCCCCCGCAAGAGAGTGCAGGCTACAAAGATAGAGTTCTCCACTCGCACCAAAGGTGCAGAGGAGGCCGAGGATGTGGAGGGCGTAGAGGCCCCTGTGGCTCAAGAGCCTGCCGTGTCGGAGGATGTTGAGGAGGTTAAGCCCAAGCGCCGTGGTCGCCCCAAAAAGAGCGTAGCCTCCGAGGAGGAGGCCGTAGCGGTAGAACAGCCTGCCGAGGAGGTGCCCGAGAAGCCACGCCGTGGTCGTCCAAGGAAGACCGCACAGCCTGTGGTGGAGGAGGAGAGTGCCGACGAGGATAACAGCGCCGAGGTAGAGGCCCAGCGCATCCAGCAGGAGCGCCGTGACATCCAGCGCGAGGTGGAGAATGTTGTGGTTGAGGGCGAAGGTGTGTTGGAGATTATGCCCGATGGCTATGGTTTTCTGCGTTCGTCGGACTACAACTACCTCAACTCGCCCGATGATATATATGTGTCCCCCTCGCAGATTAAGAACTGGGGCTTGAAGGCCGGCGATACGGTTAAGGGTGTTATCCGTCCTCCCAAGGAGGGTGAAAAGTATTTCCCCTTGGTGAGGGCTATGGAGGTCAACGGACTCGCTCCTGAAAACCTTCGTGACCGCATGCAGTTTGAGTATATGACACCTTTGTTTCCACAGGAGAAGTTTACTCTCACGGGCAACGGACACAATAACCTTACAACCCGCACAATCGACCTCTTCGCCCCCATTGGTAAGGGCCAGAGGGGTATGATTGTAGCGCAGCCCAAGACGGGTAAGACAATGATCCTTCAGGAGATAGCCAATGCTATTGCCGACAACCACCCCGAGGTGTACCTCATCGTTCTGCTCATCGATGAGCGTCCCGAGGAGGTTACCGAGATGGCTCGCCACGTCAAGGCCGAGGTTGTAGCGTCGACCTTTGATGAGCAGGCCTCCCGCCACGTTAAGGTGGCAGAAATGGTGCTCGAGAAGGCAAAGAGGATGGTGGAGTGTGGTCACGATGTGGTTATTCTGCTCGACTCAATCACTCGCCTTGCAAGGGCATATAATACCGTGCAGCCCGCTTCGGGTAAGGTGCTGTCGGGTGGTGTGGATGCCAATGCGCTGCACAAACCCAAACGCTTCTTCGGTGCTGCCCGTAAGACCGAGGAACGCGGCTCGCTCACCATCATTGCTACCGCCCTCATCGACACCGGCTCGAAGATGGACGAGGTGATTTTCGAGGAGTTCAAGGGTACGGGTAATATGGAGCTGCAGCTCGACCGCAAGTTGGCCAACAAGCGAGTTTACCCCGCAGTGGATGTGCTTACGAGTGGTACTCGTAGGGAGGACCTCCTCACACCCAAGGAGGTCATGCAACGTACCTGGGTATTGCGTCGCCACTTGGCCGACATGACCTCAGTGGAGGCTATGGAGTTTATGCAGACCCAGTTGCAGAACACAAGTAGCAACGAGGAATTCCTCATTACGATGAATAAGTAGGAAACAAATAACAAATTTAAACCTTAGAATACAATGAAGAAACTTTCAATGTTTTTGTTGAGCCTTATGGCACTTTGCAACGTGCAGGCTCTGTTTGGTTGGGGTGCTGTGGGTCACGATGTTGTGGCTGCCATTGCCGAGCAAAACCTCAATAAGAAGGCAAAAAAGGAGCTTACTAAGTTGCTCGATGGCCGCTCGATTGTCTACTACTCGTCGTGGATGGACGGCCTTCGCAACTCGCCCTACTATAATGATGGCTACTATCAGACCAAGACCTGGCACTATGCCAACGTGGATAAGGGTCACACCTATCAGACAATGACCAAGAATGAGAAGGGTGACGTTGTTCAGGCGCTCACTACACTCACCGATGAGCTTACAAATAACTATGAGAATCTTACCGATAGTATGCGTCGCGACTATGTGAAGATGATTGTTCACATGGTGGGCGATATGCACTGCCCAATGCACGCAGGTAGGTTGAGCGACACTGGTGGTAATAAGGTGCAGGTTAAGTGGTTTGGCCGCCAGACTAGCCTCCACTCGGTGTGGGATAGCAAGATTGTGGAGTCGGCTCGTAGCTGGCACTATAGCGAGTGGTGCGAGCAGTTGGACCGCAAGGATAAGGCTTTCAAGAAGAGCGTGATGTGCGGTACCTACGAGGAGTGGTTCGTTGAGACCGTTGCCGGTGCTGCGAGTATCTATGACTACGTTGAGGGCCTTGGTGTTGAGGCGCCCAACTTGTCCTACCAGTTTGTGTATGACTTCTCGGAGTTGCTGGAGGATCGCCTGCTTGTTGGTGGCTACCGCCTGGCCTATGTGCTGAACTCGATTTTCGGTAAGTAGGGTCAAATAAGAGAAAATATTTGCAAATCGGAAAGGGTATGCTTTTTGCGCCCTCCGATTTGCAAAATGCGGAAATAGCTCAGTTGGTAGAGCATTGGCTTCCCAAGCCAAGGGTCGCGGGTTCGAGCCCCGTTTTCCGCTCAAACAGAGAAGGATAGCCACAACGGCTATCCTTCTCTGTTGTATTATTATGGAGTGTTGAATTTAATACTCTTTGTACATCTCCGAGTAGAAATTGATATTCTCACGCACGAGGATGTCCATCGGCATGTAGTTGTCACGCACGGGGGGCGTTGTGCCAAAGGCAAGCCACTCGGCAAGTGCATTCACTCCTCGGCGCAACTGCACTTGGGTGCGCTGAACAATCAGATATTTTACTGCTCCATTACGCACAGCCTCAATGTTTTGGTCGAGGATGTCGAAGCCAACAACTCTCAAATCTTTTAGCCCGCGGGCTGTGATGTAGTCGGCAATCAGGTGTACGCGCGAGTTGAAGGTGATGATGTGTCGAATGTCGGGGTGCTCCGCAAAAAACTTATCCATCACGGCAAAGTTGTGCTCCCTGTCGTAGGGGCGCAGGAACTCGTTGTAGATACTCAACTGCGGAAGGTTTTCGGTCAAATAGTCGGTAAAGCCGTGTCGGCGGGCAAGCGTGGGGTTGTCGGTAATACTACCGCTACGCTCGATGCGGAAGTTGACAATGCTCTTGGGTGGCTCCTCGCCCAGAAGTAGCGACGCTGCAAGATATCCACTCTCCCACATGGGAATGCCATAGTAGGCCAGGTAGTCGGCCTCGCTCACCTTCGAATCAATGAACACCATCGGAATTCCTTTCTCCTTCAAAAAATGGCTCAGTTCGATGGTTTCGTTGCGGTAGATGGGGGCGATGATGACCGCCTGCGGAAGATTGCTTTTGAGTTTCTCCACAGCCTCCACATACTCCTCGTGCGAGAACTGATTGTAGGTGATTGTTTCGATGGAGATGTTATAGCCGGTGGCGTCCTTCTCGGCGCTGGCAATGGCGTTGTAGACCAACTCCCAATACTCACCGTCGGTGAAAGAGGGGAGTAGGCAGCAGATGCGGTAGTGCTTTTTGTTGGCCAACAGCGAGGCGTTGGTGTTGAGTGTGTAGCCGAGGGTTTCCATCGCCTCCATGACTTTCTGGCGACTCTCTTCGGCCACACCGCCACGGTTGTGCATAACCCTGTCGACCGTGCCTATTGAAAGGCCGGCCTGGCGAGCGATGTCCTTAACTGTAACCTTTTTTGCCTGCATCGGAACACTTTTTTTGTCAATAACTAACACAAAGATACAAAAAATATGCAGAAATCTTCGTGTACGTACACGAAATAAGAAAAAAAGTGTATATTTGTAGTTGGTTTAATATGACTAATTATGTTTTAACCTTTAATATAAACACATTACTATTATGAAAATCGTAACTTTTGGTGAGATTATGTTGCGTCTGTCGCCCGCAGGACAGAACAACCGCTTTGTTCAGGCAGATCGTTTTGACGTTGTTTACGGTGGTGGTGAGGCAAACGTTGCCGTTAGCTGCGCTAACTATGGCCACGATGCTTACTTTGTAACCAAACTGCCCAAACACGAGATTGGCCAGTCGGCCCTCAACTCGTTGCGTCGTTATGGCGTGAAGACCGATTTCATCGCTCGTGGTGGCGAGCGTCTGGGTATCTACTACTTGGAGAGCGGTTCGGCTATGCGTCCCAGCAAGGTTGTTTACGACCGTGCTCACTCGGCTATCGCAGAGGCAAACATTGAGGACTTCGACTTCGACGCAATCATGGAGGGTGCCGATTGGTTCCACTGGTCGGGTATTACCCCCGCAATCTCCGACAAAGCTGCTGAGTTGACCAAACTCGCTTGCGAGGCTGCAAAGCGCCACGGTGCTACCGTTTCGGTTGACCTCAACTTCCGCAAGAAACTCTGGACCAAAGAGAAAGCACAATCGATCATGCGCCCCTTGATGCAGTATGTTGACGTTTGCATCGGTAATGAGGAGGATGCAGAGCTTTGCTTGGGCTTCAAACCCGACGCTGATGTAGAGGGTGGTAAGACCGACGCAGAGGGCTACAAGGCTATCTTCGAGCAGATGAAGAACGAGTTCGGTTTCAAATATGTTATCTCGACCCTCAGGGAGTCGCTTTCGGCAAGCCACAATGGCTGGAAAGCTATGATCTACAACGGCGAGGAGTTCTACGTTTCGAAACGCTACGACATCCTTCCCATTGTTGACCGTGTAGGTGGTGGCGACTCGTTCAGTGGCGGTATGATCCACGGCCTTTTGACCAAACCTACCCAGGGCGAGGCTTTGGAGTTTGCTGTGGCTGCTTCGGCTCTCAAACACACCATCAATGGCGACTACAACCTCGTATCGGTTGAGGAGGTTGAGGCTTTGGCCGGTGGCGATGGTAGCGGTCGTGTACAGAGGTAATAGATCCGTCCGTAAGGTAAAATTTAGAGTTAAGTATATATAAAGTATATGGCAAAATTTAATAAAATGGCCGTTATGGCCGCAATGCAGGCTACTGGTATGGTGCCCGTGTTCTACGATGCTGATGTTGAGGTGTCGAAGCAGGTTTTGAAGGCGTGCTACGAGGGTGGTGTTCGCGTGTTTGAGTTCACCAACCGTGGTGACTTCGCTGCCGAGGTGTTCGCCGAGCTGATGAAGTTCTCGCTCAAAGAGTGCCCCGAGATGATCTTGGGTGTTGGCTCGATTGTAGACGCACCCACCGCTGCTATCTACATTCAGTATGGTGCCAACTTCATCGTTGGTCCTTGCATGAATCCCGAGGTTGCTAAACTCTGCAACCGCCACTTGGTGCCCTACGTACCCGGTTGCGGTACCGTTACCGAGATTAGCTACGCACAGGAGTTGGGTTGCGATGTGACTAAGATCTTCCCCGCAGGTTGCGTGGGTGGTCCCGACTTCGTGAAGAACATCAAGGCTCCTCTGCCCTGGGCAAACATTATGGCTACCGGTGCTGTTGAGCCTACCGAGGAGAACCTCAGCAAATGGTTTGCTTCGGGTGTATTCTGCGTTGGTATGGGTTCGAAACTCTTCCCCAAGGCTGACCTGAAGGCTGCCAACTGGCAGGCTGTTACCGACAAGTGCCGCGAGGCTCTTGCAATCGTTGCTGCTTGCAGGAAATAAGAAAGTTTAATCTAAAAACCTTTAAGAGATAACTATGAAAACAAACTATGAGATTCGCTATGCAGCCCACCCCGAGGATGCAAAGAGCTATGATACTACCCGTCTTCGCAGGGATTTCCTGATTGAGAAGATGTTTGTTGCCAACGAGGTGAATATGGTCTACTCGATGTATGACCGTATGGTTGTTGGTGGCGCAATGCCCGTGGGCGAGAGCCTTAAATTGGAGGCTATTGATCCCTTGAAAGCACCTTATTTCCTCACCCGCAGGGAGTTGGGTATCTTCAATGTTGGTAAAGGCAAAGGTATCGTTCGCGTTGGCAACGATGTTTTTGAGCTCGACTACAAGGAGGCACTCTACCTCGGTTCGGGCGATAGGGATGTATATTTCGAGAGCGCAGACGAGAACACTCCTGCTAAGTTCTACTTCAACTCGCTCACCGCTCACCGCAACTATCCCGACAAGAAGGTGACCAAAGAGAACGCAATCGTTGCTCACATGGGTTCGCTGGAGGGTTCCAACGACCGTAACATCAACAAGATGCTCGTAAACCAGGTACTTCCCACTTGCCAGTTGCAGATGGGTATGACTGAGCTCGCTCCCGGTAGCGTTTGGAACACCATGCCCGCACACACCCACTCGCGTCGTATGGAGGCATACTTCTACTTCGACATTCCCGAGGATCAGGCAATTTGCCACTTCATGGGTGAGGTAGATGAGACCCGCCACATTTGGATGAAGGGTGACGAGGCTGTGTTGTCGCCTGAGTGGAGTATTCACTCGGCTGCCGCAACTCACAACTACACCTTCATTTGGGGTATGGGTGGTGAGAACCTCGACTATGGCGATCAGGACTTCTCGCTCATTACCGACTTGAAGTAGTGTGATACAAGACAGATTAATATAAACACAATAAAATTTACAAAAAAGATTATGAATCCCTATTTGAATTTTTCTTTGGAGGGTAAAGTAGCTCTCGTAACAGGTGCATCCTACGGTATTGGTTTTGCTATCGCTTCGGCTTATGCAGAGCAGGGCGCAACCATCTGCTTCAACGACATCAACCAGGAGTTGGTTGACAAAGGTATGGCAGCATACAAAGAGAAGGGCATCGACGCTCACGGCTATGTTTGCGATGTTACCGACGAGCCCGCAGTTCAGGCTATGGTTGCTAAGATCGCTGAGGAGGTTGGTACTATCGACATCTTGGTGAACAACGCAGGTATCATCCGCCGTGTGCCTATGCACGAGATGGAGGCTGCCGATTTCCGCAGGGTTATCGACATTGACCTCAATGCTCCCTTTATTCTTGCAAAGGCTGTATTGCCCGCAATGATGGAGAAGAGGAGCGGTAAGATCATCAACATCTGCTCGATGATGTCGGAGCTTGGCCGCGAGACTGTGTCGGCTTACGCTGCTGCAAAGGGCGGTTTGAAGATGCTCACCCGCAACATCTGCTCGGAGTATGGCGAGTACAACATCCAGTGTAACGGTATCGGCCCCGGCTATATCGCTACTCCCCAGACTGCACCTCTGCGTGAGGTACAGCCCGATGGTAGCCGTCACCCCTTCGATTCGTTCATCTGCGCAAAGACCCCCGCAGGTCGCTGGTTGGATCCCGCAGAGCTCACTGGTCCCGCAGTGTTCCTCGCATCGGAGGCTTCGAATGCAGTAAACGGCCACATCCTCTATGTTGATGGTGGTATTTTGGCATATATCGGTAAGCAGCCCAAATAGTTAGTGTTACTATGAGAGCACTGCTTACACTGCTTTTGGTTATGTTGGTTGGTTGCAGCGCACCCAGTGTGAAGGTGGCTGTAACCAACCCTACCGACGCCGCTCGCACTGGCGAGATGGTGGAGGTTGAGGTTGCCTCGCTCGGCTTGACCGAAGGTGCGGGGCTTGTGGTGGTTAATGCAGAGGGCGTGGAGATTCCCTCGCAGATTACCCACGATGGTAAGCTTATCTTCTGTGCTGACGTGGAGGGTGCTGCAACTGCAACCTACACCGTTAAGGAGGGTAAGGCTGCCGACTACCAGACCTACGCTTGTGGTAAGGTTTACCCCGAGAGGGTTGACGACATCGCTTGGGAGAGCAACCTGATCGCCTTCCGTGCCTACGGTCCTGCTTTGCAGGCAAGTGGCGAGAGGGCCTTCGGACACGACGTGTGGCTCAAAAACAACACCGAGTTGCCCGTTGTAGAGGCTCGCTATGCAATGGAGCTTAACCCCGAGACAAGGGCTAAAATTGCCGAGTTGAAGAAGACCGACAAGAAGGCTGCCAAAGAGTTGGCCGCTTCGGTGTCGTACCACAACGACCACGGCAATGGCTTCGACCCCTACAAGGTAGGACCTACTCTCGGTGCAGGTGCAACTGCGCTGTTGGATGGTAAGACTATCGTTTATCCCTACTGCTACTCGGAGTGCAAGATTTTGGACAATGGCCCGCTGCGCTTTACTGCTAAGCTGACCTATCTTCCCACCACCATCGGTGAGAAGACCGTGACCGAGACTCGTACCATCAGTATCGACTATGGCTCGTTCCTCAACAAGACCACCGTTTGCTACAATGGCTCGGAGGGTGAGTATGAGGCTATGAGCGGTATTGTACTGCACGAGGAAAAACCCCGTACAATCTATAATGCAGAGGAGGGCTATGTAACCTATGCAGAGCCTGTTGTGCCCGCTGAGGCCGGTGAGCTGTACCTCGCAATGTACTTCCCCAACGGTTGGGAGGGCGCCGAGGACCGCTTCTGGAACAAGGGTGACGACAAGCCCAAAGGTGCCTATGGCCACGCTGCTGTTTACAACACACTCTCCGCTGGCGAGACTCTTACCTACTGGTGGGGTGGCTTGTGGAACCAGGTTACCGCTGTGGATGTTAAGACCAAAGAGGCCTTCGACGCAATGGTTGCCGAGGTCGTAGCAAGCAAAAAGGCACCCCTGCAAGTGGAGGTTGTTGCCGAGTAGGGCACAATAGAGTGTAACGAAAACTCAAAACAAATAAACAAAACTATTAAAACAGATGAGTAACATTCAGACAGGACGCAAAACCAACTATCGTTGGGTGATTTGCGCAATGTTGTTCTTTGCAACAACAGTAAACTACCTCGACCGTCAGGTGCTTTCGCTCACCTTCGAGGACTTTATCCGCCCCGAGTTCCACTGGACCGACTCGGACTATGGTAACATCACCGGTATCTTCTCGCTCTTCTACGCTATCGCTATGCTGTTGGCTGGTCGCTTTGTTGACTGGCTCGACACCAAGAAGGGTTATATGTGGAGTATTGGTATCTGGTCGTTCGGTGCGTGTATCCACGCAGTGTGCGGTATCCTCACCAGCAGCATCGTTGGTATCGAGGATCTCGCAGCTGTAGCAGTGGCAGAAACCGCAGCCCGCATTGCTCTGTTGAGTTCGACCTTCTTCATCATTGCCCGCTGTATCTTGGCGCTTGGTGAGGCTGGTAACTTCCCCGCAGCAATCAAGGCTACTGCCGAGTACTTCCCCAAACGTGACCGTGCATTCGCAACCAGTATCTTCAACGCAGGTTCGACCATTGGTGCTCTTATCGCTCCCTTCTGCATTCCTCCTTTGGCTGCAAAATGGGGCTGGGAGGCAGCCTTCATCATTATTGGTGGTATCGGCTTCATATGGATGGGCTTCTGGCAGTTTATCTACAAGAAACCTGAGAACAACCCTGCAGTAAATAAGGCAGAGTTGGATTATATCCTCTCGGACGATGTTGTCGAGAGCGCAAAGCCTGTCGTTGAGGAGGCTCCTGCCAAGAAGATTTCATTGTTAAAGTGCTTCACATTCCGTCAGACCTGGGCATTTATCGTTGGTAAGTTTATGACCGATGGCGTATGGTGGTTCTTCCTCTTCTGGATGCCTTCGTACCTCAAGACAACCTTCGGATTGTCATCTACCGACCCTAAGTTCCAGTGGATGTTGGGTATCCTTTACCTTATCGTGATGATCTCTATTGCCGGTGGTTACCTTCCTACCCTCTTCGTGGATAAGAAGAAGATGAACCCATACGCAGGCCGTATGTTAGCAATGTTGATCTTCGCCTTCTTCCCTCTCGTGGCCTTGGCAGCACAGCCTTTGGCTCATGTTTGGGAGTGGTGGCCTGTTATCCTCATCGGTATTGCTGGTGCCGGCCACCAATCGTGGAGTGCTAACCTCTTCTCGACCATTGGCGATATGTTCCCTAAGAGCACCATCGCAACAATCACAGGTATCGGCGGTATGGCCGGAGGTATCGGCTCGTTCCTTATCCAGAAGGGTGCAGGCGCCTTGTTCGACTTCAGCGCAAGCAGCGGCTTGGAGCTCTTCGGATATATAGGCAAGGAGGCAGGCTATATGATTATGTTCTCGTTCTGCGCCGTTGCATACCTCGTTGGTTGGATTATTATGAAAGTGCTCGTTCCTCGCTACAAGGCGGTAGAGATCTAATACAGCTGACGACCAAAAAAAAAACGACTCACGAAGATGTGAGTCGTTTTTTTTAGATAGATATGAGCCTATTTCTTTAAGAAGTCGGCACGCATCGGAGTGAAGCAATCAATCAACTCGAACTTGCCGTGGAATATGTAGGTGTAGGCTTTCATTATTTATGTAAGCATTTTTAGTAATTCATTGTCAAAGTTACGCATAATTCAAAAACAAAAAGAGAAAAAGCCGAAACTTTTCTCTCTACTCGCAATCCACACAGTTAT
>JAFYRC010000165.1 GCA_017547065.1 Tidjanibacter sp. | reverse complement strand
GTTGTGGGGTGTTTGAAAATATACAAAAGCCTGTGGCTGCGCTTTCATTCACCTCGTTATTTTGTGTTTTTACTGCTATCGAACGCAGACAAACACTCCAACCCAATCACAAAACAGCCTGTGGCTGCTAATTGGTCGTGCCACGCCTTGTCGATGGAGCGCCAGAAGGGGCGGCCTTCGGGGGTGGAGTCCCAGCGGAAGACACGGCCGAAGAGGGAGCCTTTGTCGCCCACCGCTTCCCACATTCGGTCGTCAAAGGCGGTGGCGTGGTTGTGGGCGTAGAAGGCCCTATCGAAGGCCTCCTCGCAACCCTCCGACCGCAGAAAGGCACGAAACGTATCGTAGGTTACCATCGCCTCAATCCCACCTTATAGTATCGACCACATTGCGCTCAAAGTCGGCAACCTCGGGGTCGTAGCGGCGGTTACATACGGGGCAGTAGATAGACCCTCCACCATCCAGCGACATCTCGCCGCACCCCACGCAGGCGTAGGCAAAGCCCACGCCCACCGAGTGCTCGAACACCACACCACAGCGTTCGCACTTGATTCTGTAAATAGCTCCCATAATACTCTGTATTTTTGTTATTTATCTTTGATTTTTGTCTTGTGTAATATTCTGGTTTTTGAATGTTCAAGGGTAGGGGACGGCTTAAAACCTATCCCGCCCGCCACACAGTAGTTCCAGGCAGTCTAGCACCAAAACTACGGCTACGATAGCGCTGAATATCATAGTGAAAGGGTTTGTGTAGGGTTACTCGATTTCTGCAATTAGGCCTCGGTTGTCGGGGTTGGTGGACCACTGAATTTGCCACACTCTGCCCAGCTTTTTGTCGAGGAGCAGGAAGTTGTACATGTTTTGCGTGGGGTAGAGCTCAAAGCGGCCGACGTTGGCCATTTCGTCCCAAGTTTCGCTCCAGTCCAACATCGTGTAGATGAATTGGTTCTGCATCCTATTTTCGCCGTTGACCACAAATTGTACCTGCCAAACACGGCCTGTGCAGGTGTCGAGCTTGAGAAAGTTCCATATATTCTCTGTAGGGTACAGTTTGAACCTCTCGTTGAGTTTGTCCTTGTTGCTTGTCAAACCCTCGGCTACGCCTGTAGCGACCACCTTTTCTAACTGTTCGGAGGAGGTGTGGAGCTGTTTGAGTTGGTAGCTAGGAGGGGGTGCAACGGTCAGTGAGTCTGTTTTTTCGCTCTGCGCTTGAGCGGCGATGGTGAGAGCAAAGATGCTCACGAAGAGGGTGAGAAAACGTTTCATAATGTGTCTGTTGTTTTAGAGTGTTGGTGTGTGAAAAAAATCCCGACAACGTATCTCTACATTGTCGGGACAAAGTTCCGAAGCTGTTTTGTCAACTTCTGTCAATCGGTATTTATAGGCTTAAAAAATCTCTTTGAGTTGCGCAATTTTCTGTTTGACATACTCCTCAAACTCGGGTGTGAGGATGCGGATGTCCTCCAAGAGGCCCATCACAAAGCGGCCGATGCCGACGTAGTTGCACACCTCGGTGTCGAGGAGCCAGTGGGTGGCGTCGATGGGGGAGAGGTCGCGGGTG
>JAFYRC010000164.1 GCA_017547065.1 Tidjanibacter sp. | reverse complement strand
TCAATTTTCAATTTTCCATTTGACTTACTTTTTCCTGGGAACGATCTCGTCGATGAGCGCCTGGGTGGCGGGTTTGTGGCCACGGAAGGCAACGTAGAGTTCCATGGGGTGTTTGGTGCCACCCTTCGAGAGTACGTTATCCCTGAACGACTGGGCTACCTCACGCGAGAAGATACCCTTCTCTTTGAAGTACTCGTATGCATCGGCATCCAACACCTCGGCCCATTTGTAGCCGTAGTAGCCGGCAGCGTAGCCACCCGAGAAGATGTGGGTGAAGGCGGGAGCCATTGCGGTGCCCTCAACAACGGGCAATGTTTTGGTGGGCTTCATAGCCTCACGCTCGATGGCGAGGGGGTTACCCTCGATGGGAGCCTCGATGGTGTGGTAGGCCATATCGGTCAAGCCAAACGATACCTGACGTACGTTGGCGTAGGCTTTCAGGAAATTCTTCGACTCGATAACCTTCTCCCTCAACTCGGCGGGCATCTTCTCGCCGGTCTGGTAGTGGATAGCCACGATGTCGAGGAACTCGGGCTCTACAGCCCAGTTCTCCAAAATCTGGCTGGGGAGCTCCACGAAGTCGCGGTACACCGAAGTGCCGGTGAGCGAAGCGTAGGTACCCTCGGCCAAGAGTCCGTGCAAGCAGTGGCCAAACTCGTGGAGGAAGGTCTCGAACTCGTCGAAGGTCAACAACGAAGGAGTGCTCTCGGTGGGCTTGGTGAAGTTGCCACACAACGAGATGTGGGGCCTTACAACCTCGCCCTCCTCGGTGGTGTACATATCGCGGAACGAGGTCATCCACGCACCGCCCCTCTTGGTTGCACGGGGGAAGAAGTCCATGTAGAGGATACCCAGAAGGTCGTCGTTAGCCTCCCTTACCTCATATACCTGTACGTCGGGGTGGTAAACATCCACCTCTTTGTTCTCTACGAATTTAATGCCATAGAGCTTCTCTGCGAGGGTGAAGATACCGTTCTTTACGTTGTTAAGCTCGAAGTAGGGCTTAACCTCCTCCTCGTTGTAGCTATACTTGGCAACTTTGTATTTCTCGTTCCAGTATGCCCAGTCCCAAGGCATAATCTCGCCCTTGAAGCCGGCCTTCTGTGCGAATTTCTCAACATCTTTCACCTCCTTGCGAGCATACTTGATGGTTGCGGTGAGGAGTTCATCGAGGAAGCTCTCAACGGTTGCGGTATTCTCGGCCATACGTTTCTCGAGCACCTTGTCGGCGAAGGATTTGTAGCCGAAGAGCTGTGCCTCCTGCAAGCGGAGGTTGGCAATCTTGCGGAGTACCTCCACGTTGTCCAACTCGCCACCGATGCAACGGGTGTTGTAGGCTTTCCATACCTGCTCTTTATAGCCCCTGTTGGACGAGTAGGTGAGGAAGGGGTACATACATGCAGCGTGGAGTGTTACGGTCCAACCCTCCTCGCCACGAGCCTTGGCGTCGGCTGCCATAGCGTCCCTAACAAATGCGGGCAGCTCGGCAACTTCCTCCTCGTTGGTGATGTTGAGTGCGAAGGCGTTGGTTGCAGCCAACACGTTCTGCTCAAAGAGCAGTGTAAGGTTCGACAACTCGGTCGAGAGGCCACGGTAAACCTCCTTCTGCTCGTCGCTCAGGTTGGCGCCCGAACGTACGAAGCCGTCGTAGGTGTTGCTCAACAACTTGGCCTGCTCGGTGGTGAGGGTGAGCGCGTCCTTGCCCTCGTATACTTTCTTTACACGCTCCCAGAGGGTGGGGTTGAGGTTGATGTCGTTGTAGAACTCAACGAGTTTGGGCTGTACCTCCATAGCGAGGGCCTGCATCTCGTCGCTGGTCTCGTTGCTGTTGAGCACGAAGAAGATGGTGCTCACCCTGTTGAGCAACTCACCACTGCGCTCCATAGCTACGATGGTGTTCTCAAAAGTGGGCTCCTCGGGGTTGTTGATGATAGCCTCCATCTCGGCCCTTGCCTCGGCGAGTGCCTGCTCGAATGCGGGCATATAGTGCTCCATCTTAATCTTAGAGAACTCGGCGGTTCCATAGGGGGTCTTGCCGGGGTTCACAAGGGGATTGTTGCGCAACGAGTCGCAACCTACAAAAAGAGTTGCTGCTGCCATAAGTGCTGTCGATAAAATCTTTTTCATTGTCGTTTATTTTTAGTTATTAATTCTCAATTCTCAATTGACCAAACTCTGTTTGCTCTAAAATGCTTCAGCTCGGCATGGCTCACAAGTGCACTCTGCACTCGCGTACTCGCATTTGCCTCAATTCACCCTCTTGTACTCACCATTTGCGAGGGTTACCACAAAGGCTCCCTTGAAGCGGGCGTCGGCCTCGGTGGCCAACTTGCGGGCGGCCTCCAGGCTCTCGGCAGCAACCATGCAACGCCACTTGCCAGTGGAGGTTTGCGACTGGATGATGCGGCCCTTGTAGGGACCAAACTTGCTGTCGTTGGGGTTACTCTTTGCGGTGAGCGTGCAGAGCTGCACAAAGTATTTGGGTTCCTCCTTTACTGTCTGCTTGGGCTGCTCGGCCTTGACTTCGGCCTTGGGCTCTGTCTTAACTTCAGGCTTGGGCTGTTCTGCTTTGGGCTCAACTTTGGGCTCGGGCTTCTTCTCTACAACCACCTCTGCTTTGGGCTCGGGTTTTGCCTCTACCTTTGGCTCAGCCTTTGTGGGCTCGGGTTTGGCAATGCTCTCGCTGGCCTTGGCGTTGCAACGGGCGCGATACTCGCTGAAAGCATCAAAGATGGCCTTACATACGGCCGCCTGTCCCTCCTTGCTGTGGAGGTAGTCGCGATCCTTCTGGTTGGTCATGAAGCCCACCTCCGTGAGTACCGAGGGCATGGCCGTGCGCCACAGTACAAGGTAGGGGCCCTGACGTGCACCACGGTCTACAATCTGTGTGGTTTTGGCGTAGTTCTTCTGCACCATCTCGGCAAAAATCATACTCTGCTCCGAGTGGGCATACTGCATCAGGGAGAAGATGATGAAACTCTCGGCACTATTGGGGTCGTAGCCCTCATACTTGGCCTCATAGTCGCCCTCCATCACAATAACAGAGTTCTCCCTTTGGGCCACGGCGAGGTTCTTCTCGCTCTTGTCGTTACCCATGATGTAGGTGCTGCTACCGTGGGCCTCGGTGTTGCCCACAGCGTCGGTGTGCACGGAGATGAAGAGGTCGGCACCGGCGCGGTTTGCGATGTTGCCCCTCTCGTGGAGCTCGATGAAACGGTCGTCCTTGCGGGTGTAGATGACCTCCATGTCGGGATATGCCTCCTCAATCATTTTGCCAACCGAGAGGACAATGTTGAGGTTGAGGTTTTTCTCGAGTTTGTCGCCCCAGGAGCATCCGGGGTCCTTGCCTCCGTGGCCTGCGTCGAGCACAACTTTGTGTAGACCTCTCTCGGGCGCATCGGTTTTCACCTGAGCCGATACCATAAATGGTAAACAAATCGTTATTATGAGGGCGAGAAAGGCTGTAGGTTTCATTTTTTTTGCTACTTTTGCTGAATAATTTGACGCACAAAGTGTGGGCAAACGCCTTTGGCGGGCGGTTTTGCCGACTTGTCGGCAAAGGTAATAATTTTTTGTGAGATTTTGGACCGTAAGAGCATAAAATATCTCCTTTGGACTGCCATTCTTGTGTTGATGGCGGCTCCTCTGGGTGCACAAAATGTTGGTAGGGAGGAAAAAAATGTCGTCCCTGTCCAGGATAGTGTGCGCTCCGAGCGTGTGCTCTTGCCCGATTCGATGGCCCAGAGGCGTAACTTTGCAGGCGATAGGAGCTTCAATGGCCCCGATTCACTCATGGTGAGGTCTCAGCAGAACTCCATCGACAGCCTTCTCACCGCACAGCCCGACACCATTAAGAAGGGTGGACGCAAGCAGCGCAACTTCCTCGACGAGGTAATCACCGGTAAGAACAAAGACTCCCTCTACTACGACGTGAGGGGTAAGATGGTGCACATCTACGAGCAGGGCGATGTGACCTACGGCAACATGAATATGAAGGCCGACTACATGCGTGTGTCGATGGACAAGAAGGAGATTCTTGCCTACGGTAAGGCCGACACCTCCGCCTATGGACACACCCGCCCCGAGTTCACAGAGGCAGGCTCGACCTACACGATGGACACCGTGACCTACAACATCGACACCAAAAGGGCAAAAATCTATGGCGTTGTGACAAAGGACGGTGAGGGTTATCTGACCGGTAAGGAGGTGAAGATGATGGAAGACAAGTCGTTCAACATCAGCGGTGGTGTCTACACCACTTGTGACCACACCGACCACCCCCACTTCTACATCAACATGACCAAGGCTAAGTTTATTCCCGGCAAGAAGATTGTGTCGGGTCCCTTGTACCTTGTGATTGCCGATGTACCTCTCCCGCTGGTTATCCCCGAAGTCTTCTTCCCGATGAATATGGAGCGCAAGACGGGTTTCATCATGCCCTCCTACGGTGAGGATGCCACCCGAGGTTTCTTCTTGCGTGATGGTGGATACTACTTTGCCTTCAACGACTATGTGGACTTGAAGGTTACGGGTGGTATCTACACGCTCGGCTCGTGGGAGCTGAATGCCGCCTCCACCTACCGTGTGCGCTATAAGTTCAATGGCTCGGTGGGTGTGAACTTTGCTAAGACAATCATCGGTGAGAAGGGCTCGGCCGACTACACCAATCAGGACAACTTCCGTGTGACTTGGAGCCACTCGCAGGACGCCAAGTATAATCCTAACTCCACCTTCTCGGCAAACGTAAACTTCTCGACAAGCGGATATAACAAGTTGGCATCCAACTCGTTGAGCGACTACCTCTCGGCGCAGACCAACTCCTCGATTGCCTACTCGCACTCTTGGAAGGGCACCCCCATGTCGATGTCGGCCAACATGC
>JAFYRC010000163.1 GCA_017547065.1 Tidjanibacter sp. | reverse complement strand
GGCGAAATGCGGAAGGCACTCTCACAAAACAGGAAGCAATCGCTCAAAATACCCTCTTCAATAAAGATGTCCAACAGCCTAAAATAGGCCTCGCTGCTACCCAACTCCACAGCCAACAGCAAACCGCAACGTCGCACCTCCACGACCTTTGGGTGGTCGGCAATGAGTTCCTCAAACAGTGCACCCTTGCGCTCCACATCGGCTACAACATTGTTCTCCTCCAAATATGTCATCGCAGCGAGTCCTGCGGCACAGCACACGGGATGGCCACCAAAGGTAGTGATGTGTCCGAGTACGGGGTTGTGCGTCAGGAGGTTCATCGTGTCGTGGTCACTCACGAAGGCGCCCAGAGGCATACCTCCGCCCAGCGCCTTGGCCAAGCAAAGGATATCGGGCGTAACGCCATATTTCACGCAAGCAAACATCTCACCACAGCGTCCGAATCCCACCTGTATCTCGTCGAAAATCAGCTTCGCACCCACCTCCGAACACCTTGCACGCAGTGCTTCGAGGTAGCCTTCGGCGGGCACAACCACACCCGCCTCGCCTTGCACGGGCTCCACAAGCACACCGGCCGTACGAGTGGTGATATATTGTAGGTCGTCGAAGTTATTGAAACGTATGTGCCTAACGTCGGGCAACAGAGGGCGGAATGCGTAGTTCCAATCCTCGCCACCCATCATACTCATTGCACCGTGTGTGGAGCCGTGGTAGGCATTACGCATACCTATAAGCTCCGTGCGGCCCGTAGCCCTCTTGGCCAGTTTGAGTGCACCCTCCACAGCCTCGGCTCCCGAAGAGAGGAAGTAGACGCTATCGAGGGGAGCAGGCAGAGCCTCGGCAATCTTGCGGGCATACTCCACCTGGGGCCTCTCGACCATCTCGCCGTAGACCATAATGTGCATATAATCCCTCGCCTGGGCACACACAGCCTCCACCACTGCAGGGTTACCGTGACCCACATTGCTAACCGACACTCCGGAGACGAGGTCGTAGTATGGTTTACCCTCGGGGGTGTAGAAAAAGACGCCCTCAGCACGCGCCACCTCGATGAGTTGTGGCGACGGGGATGTTTGACCTATGTGTTGCAGAAACTGTTGACGCAATAAAGACATGCGAATGGAAAATTGAAAATGAAAAATTAAAAAATTCAGGGAGGGTAAATAGTGTGGGGACTAAATGTCGGAAAACTTTTTGCGGAGAATAAGTTCGTCGTCCTTGACGCTCTCCCTTGCCCAGCGGTAGAGCAATTCGGCCTGCTCATTCTCCGAGAGTTGCCACTCTACGTCGCTGCGGTGGAGTTTCTCGACCATACCCTGAATGAGAATAGCCGCACAAGCCGACACATTGAGGCTCTCCACAAAACCATACATAGGTATCTTTACAAACTGGTCCGCCACGGCCATAATCTCCTCCGAAATACCCTGCTTTTCGGTGCCAAACACAATGCAAAAGGGCCCCGCTGTAACGTCGAAATTATCGGGTGTAGTATCGTCCGTATGGGGCGTTGCTGCCACTATGCGATAGCCCTCGCCTTTGAGGTGGGCCACAGCCTCGGCGGTGGAGCCATAGCGCTGAATATCAACCCATTTGTCGGTGCCACGCACAATATGGAGATTGGCCTGGAAGCCACACAAAAACTCAATGGCATGGAGTTCCTGCACACCAAAAGCTTCGCAGTGGCGCACAAGAGCACTGGCATTCTGGGGGTGGAAAGTATTCTCGGCGCAGACGGTCATATAGCGGGTACGATTAGCCACCACCCTCTTCATCGTGGCCATCCTCTCGGGGAGCATAAACTCGGCCAGGTAGTCGGTACGCTCACGGTACCACTCGGTAGGCTTCCTATCGGTATTTGCCATCGTCGTCGAGGATTTTGATGTAACTTTCATAGCGACTCATCGAGATTTCGCCATCGGCCACGGCGGCAGTCACAGCGCAGTGTGGCTCGTGGGTGTGGGTGCAGTTGTAGAAACGGCACTCCTTGCTCACCCTCAACATCTCGGGGAAGTAGTGATAGAGCTCCTCGGGCTTGATGTCGATGAGTCCGAAGCCCCTAATTCCAGGAGTGTCGATAATGCGACCACCGAACGAAAGGGGGTAGACGTGCGAAAAGGTTGTTGTGTGCTTACCTTGCAAGTGGGCCTCGGAGATCTCTCCCGTCTTGGCCGCAGCGGCAGGCTCAATGGCATTCACAAGGGTCGATTTACCCACGCCGGAGTTGCCACTCAACAGGGTTGTTTTATCCCTTAGGAGCTCCACAACCTCGTCCACGCCCTCGCCCGTGAGAGCCGAACACTCAATAATGCGATAGCCGGCCGAAGTGTAGATGTGTCGGAACTCGGCGAGCTTCTCGGGGTGATTTCGCGCGGTGTCAATCTTATTGAGAATAATCACTGCGGGCACCTTGTAGGCCTCGCAAGTGACCAGGAAACGGTCGACAAATTCGGGTGCCGTAACAGGTGCGGCGATGGTTACAACCACAGCAGCGCAGTCCACATTGGCGGCGATGATGTGCGACTCTTTGGAGAGGTTGGAAGCACGGCGAATGATGTAGTTGGTGCGTGGCTCGATGGCCACAATCATACCCTCTCCCGCCTCGGTAAACTCCACCTGCACACGGTCACCCACCACCACGGGGGAGGTGGAACGAAAGCCCTTCAAACGCAAGCGGCCACGGGTGCGGCAATCGTGTATAACACCCTCTATTTCAACCTTATACCAACTACCGGTACTCTCCGTTACAATGCCTTGTTGTGTCATAGCAAGTTAGATTTGTTGTGCAGGAACAGCTTCGTCAGAAGTAGCCTCGGGAGTGGTGTCGAGTCGGAACGAATCGCTCTCCACAATGGCGTCCTTAATCTCCAAAAGGTAGGGGAATACATAGTCGGAAACATCCTTCACGGGACCCACAAGCACCGACTCTTCCACAACCTTAGTATCAACCCATTTTGTAACGTTGTTAATCTGCTCGAAGACGCCAAGCAGAAGGGCCAAAATCAGCGCATACTCAACCACCGAAAGCAACAATCCTCCGATGCGGTTGATAATACCGAGTCCCGTGGCTTTCAGCACCGCCGCAGCAATCCTGCCGAAGAGCCCCGCCGCAAGAATGGCAACAAGAAAGACTATCACAGAGGCCACAATATCGTTAAGCTCCATGCCAATCCAGTCGCCCAACTTGGCTCCAAATTTGAAGGCAAGCCAAGCACCAATGAGCACTCCCACCACGCCACACAGCTGTGCGATAATGCCCTTGCGGAATCCTTGCACGGCTCCAAAGACCAACACGATGGCCAAAATAATGTCTAAAATGTTCATTTGTGTTGACGAGTTATCTATTTCCTGCTGTAAAATTTTCCGAAATGTAGGTAATTTTTTACCTTTGTGCAAATCATATTCGACAAACAGACAATGAAACGCCTCATTTATAGCCTCTTGCTCGTGTGTGCAATGATACTTTACGCACCCCTTTCGGGCTCTGCACGAGAGAGTTACAACATATCGCGCGATTGGAAATTCTTCACCCACAGCGAGAGCCAATCACAGATTGTCAACCTGCCCCACCAGTGGAACCTCGACGCTCTGAGCGGCCGCACCGACTACTTCCGTGGCAACGGACACTACATGCGCTACATCGACGCCAAACCCGAGTGGAAAAACAAGAGGGTTTTCATTCGCTTTGGTGGTGCAAACTTGGTGGCGGACTTGCTCATCAACGGCCGCTACGTCGGTCGCCACAAGGGTGGTAGTGAGGCCTTTGTGATGGAGATTGGCGACTACCTCCAATACAACGGCCGCGACCTTGTGTGGGTGGTGGTGAACAACGCCACAAACCTCGACGTTATGCCCACTGCCGGCAACCACATCAAATACGGAGGCCTCTACCGCGAGGCCGAAATCATCGTGCAGGAGCCCTCACACATTGCCCTGGGTCACTACGGCTCGCAGGGTGTCTATGTCCACACCAAGAAGGTCTCGGCCGAGAAGGTGGAGGGCGAAGTGGAGGTGAAGGTGTCGAGCGACGCCGTGGTGAGCGCGATGGTCCACCTGAAGGTCCTTTCGCCCACGGGTGGCGAGGTGCTCTCGACGGTGCAGAGGATGCGCACAATCAATGGTACCACGGGCACATTCCTTCCCTTTGAGATAGAGAACCCGGAGCTGTGGAACGGCACCGAGGGCGCTGCGTTGTACAAGTTTGAGGTGTCGCTGGCCGTGAATGGCAGCACGAAGGACAATGTGACCGTGAGCAGCGGCTTCCGCCACTACATGGTGAACGCCAACGGCTTCACCCTCAACGGTAAACCCTACCCCATACGAGGTGTGCTACTCCACCGCGACCGCCCATTGAGTGGCACGGCTGTGAGCGAGCAGGAGGTGCTCGAAGACATTTCAATTGCCGTGGAGATGGGCGCCAATGCCATTAGGGTTGTGGGCGGCTCCTACCACCCCTCGTTCTACACCACCTGCGACCGCCTGGGCCTGCTGGTCATCAACGACCTCCCGCTGATTGGCTCCACGACGCTCAATGGCAAGGGATTTTTCAACACGGAGGCCTTCAAGGAGAACGGCAAGGAGCAACTCTCGGAGATGATCTACCAGCACTACAACAACCCCTCGGTGGTTGTGTGGAACCTCTTTTCGGAGCTGGAGTTGAGGGGCGAAAACCCTGTGGGCTATGTTCGCGAACTCCACTCGCTGGCCAAGCGCCTCGACCCCAACCGCTTCACTTGCGGCTGGAGCAACCAGGACGGCGAGATAAACTTCATCACAGACCTCATCGTGTGGAGCCACTCCTACGGCTGGAGCGAGGGACTCCCCACCGACATCACCGTGTGGCAGGAGCAACTCCACGCCACTCCCGAGTGGAGCGCCCTGCGTAGTGGCGTGAGTTACAAGTGTGGAGGTAGCATTTTCCACCAGAGCGACCTTCTCGACAAACCCCTCTCCACGGGCGCTTGGCACCCCGAGAGGTGGCAAACCCACTTCCACGAAACCTACTGGGACGCCCTGCGTGAGGACTCGCTCTTCTGGGGCTTGTTTGTCGACACCCTCTTCGACTACGTTGCCACGGGCACTTCTCGCTCGTCGGGCGGCGTTAGCGATATGGGCGTGGTGTCGTTCAACCGCCAGGTGCGTAAGGATGCATTCTTCCTCTATAAGGCGGCCTGGAACGAGGAGGACGAGTTTATCCACCTGGCCGAGAAACGCTGGAGCCGACGCACCAACACCACACAGCAAATCAAGGTTTACACAAACCTTCCCGATGTGGATTTGACGGTCAACGGCAAGTTTATGGGTAGCTTGGAGAACACCACGGGTGTTGTTGTGTGGCCGAACGTGGAGCTCCAACGAGGCACCAACCTCATCGAGGTGAGCTCGCGTGGTCTTACCGACCAGACCTACATCGAGATTCCCTACAACACAACGAGCGACTTGTAGGATTTGTAAAAAAAGATTTTTTTACTAACTTTGCCACGATGTTAGGTTAAAACGATTTAGCTAAACATCAACAAAAACCCCGGTTTAGAACAAACAATTCAAACAATTATAATCAACAAGCAACTGGCCTATGAAAAGGAAAAACACCTATCAGATGCCTCTCATCGAAGAGTGTGAGGTATTTGTAGAGTCGGGAATTGCCGTATCGGACTTCCAGATTCAAGACAACGTAATTATGGACATGGAGGAGGGCTCCTCGTGGGGCG
>JAFYRC010000162.1 GCA_017547065.1 Tidjanibacter sp. | reverse complement strand
TTAATCTCAACGTCCTCACCGGTGTTGTTGGTAATACCGAGCCTCAACACGGCAAACAAGTGTTTCAAGGTACCAATCTCCACGGGGCCACCATATGTAACATCGGTGTTGTGATTGTAGACAAAGTCATACTTCGACATATCCCACGACGAAGCAGCTGCATCATACTCCTGCTCGGTGGGCAGTGTACCAACCACCGACGATGCACCCGAGGTGTTGGCTGCGTTGTAGGGATAGTAGACATAAATTTTGTGGGCTGTGGATTCATCAGCTGCACCCTCGCCAGTGTACCATTCGGCCTCGCCGGTGAAAGTTGCTTTGTCGGAGCCAGTAGCCTCACTCGTGTAAGGTTTGTTGACCTCAAACTTTGTGTCGCTACCACCACTTATTTTGTAGGTATAGAACAGACCGAACTTCTCGGTGCCATTCCACACAACCGTTTGGCCATCCGAAAGATCGAGTGCGGTACGGCCCTCTTCGTCAGTCGCGGTGGAAGCGGTGAATACAATCTTGTTATCGGAGCCTGCGCCGAATGCGGGGCCCTCCTCCTCAATGAGGTTGTTGCAAGCGGAAATAGTCATCGCAGCAACAGCCATGCTCAAAACATAGAATAACTTTTTCATTGTCTTTGTGCGTTGCTTTAATGATTAGTCCCAACTCTGCTCCTCGCCAAAGCCGTCAATCACAAGGTCGAACTGAGTGGGGTCCGACAAGGCGATACCCTGCTCAACTACAACCTCAGACTGCTCCAACTCGGGTGCAATGTAGAATTTGTTGGTTTTCATTGTTTTTGTTTGATTCTAGTTGATTTTCAATAATACAAATTTACTCTTCCTTGATAGTGAAGTCCGTAAAGAGTAACGACTCATCCCTCATCTGACTCTTCAAACTACCACCCTCGCCAAAGGAGCGATAGATGCCCCACTTGGGACGGATGGCTGTCGCGCCTATACGCCAAAGGTCGAGATTGAGGGTCTTGTAGTACAAGAGGACTTTGTCGTCCTTCAATCGTACAATCTCAATCTCATACTGGCCTTTGTGAAGATAGGTTGCCTTCTCACGTACCATCACCCACTCGCCCTCGAAGTCGTCCAGTGAGGTGCTTTTCAGCACCGAGGAAGGGCCTCCGTTGGAGCCATAGTGAGTAAGTTCGAGATACTGTTTTCCACTACGCAAGCGAGCCACAAGGGTCACCAGCGGGTTGCCAACGTCGTCACCACCATAGCCTTTCAACTGGTGGAGGTGGCAGAACTTATTGGTCGCCTTAAACCCATTGGGAATCTGGAACTTCCAAGTGTAGGTGTGGGTTTGACCCTCGGATGCCACCATATTGTCAGGCGAAACACCATAGGTCTTAATCTCGTTACGTTGACGGTCGGTGATCTCAGGTTTTCCCCTATCGTCATCGATGTCGATGTGGATGTCGAAGCGGTAGACATAGCGGGCAAGCGAATCGTCCCACACCTGGGTGATATGCTTCACGTGGTTGTAGGCGTGCACTCCCGAGCTATCGGGACACTCCTGGTAGTAGCCACGAGCATTCATATAGGCATAGGTGTCGCTCTTACCATCGGGCACAAGGCTGCAAGGCTCGTCGGTGGCTGCGGGGTATCGTTCGGCCATAGTCAAGGGCCTCACCACAGGGGTGTTGCCTCCGCCGTTGCCGTTTTGAGTATTTCCACTACCCGAGCCGGAGGAGTTACCCCCTCCGGGCACAGGCGTTGGAATCTCAAACTCGACATCCGTACAAGCCAGCATAGCCACTGCCACCAATAGGTGTGTCAGCGTAATCATCGTATGTCTGCTACGGCTAGTCATCTAATTACGAGAAGAGTACGCCACCGTTGATGTCGATCGAAGCACCGGTGATGTAGGACGACTCCTCGCAAGCCAAGAAGCATACCAAGTCGGCAATCTCCATAGCATTACCCTCACGACGAAGAGGTGCAGTCCTGTGGAGGTTCTCACGTGCCTCGGGTTTGGTGAAGCGATCGTGGAACGAAGTGTTGATCATACCAGGAGCGAGTGCGTTCACACGGATGCCCTGGGGACCAAGCTCCTTGGCCATCGAGCGGGTGTGGCACATAACAGCAGCCTTAGCGGTAGCATACATCGAAGCACCGGGGCCACCACCATCGCGAGCAGCCTGCGACGAGAAGTTCACAATCGAACCACCCTCGGTCATCAAGGGCACCACCTCACGAGTGCAGAGGAACACGCTACGCATATTCACGTCCATAAGGAAGTCATACCAAGCCTCGTCCTGCTCAACGATGAGCTTGCGGCCAACGATACCACCAACCACGTTAACCAAAACGTGTACTGCGGGACCAAATGCCTCAACAGCCTTCTCAAAGAGGTTCTTAACATCAGCAGCTTTGGTCATATCGCCCTGAACAGCGATAGCCTGGCCACCCTCTGCCTCAATCATCTTCACGGTCTCTGCTGCATCCTCGGGGTTGTCAAAGTAGTTCAAACATACCTTTGCGCCCTCTGCTGCGAGTTTCACCGACACTGCACGACCCAAGTCGCGTGCGCCACCAGTAACGATGGCAACTTTTCCTTCAAGTTTCATAAGTTTTTAGCTTGTTTTGTTGTTAAACTTTTGTGTGTTATGTTGTTAAGTATTTTTTAGTCCGAACCTACTCGGCAGCCTTGGTCTGCTCAATTTTGCCACCAAAGATGAAAATCGAAGCTACCGACAGGGGTACAAGGGCTGCACCTACGATGAAGAAGGGCACCCAGTTGCTGCCTGCGGTGATGATGGGCACGAGCCAGGTCATAATCAGTGTACCGCACACTGCTGCTGCGCCACCGATACCTGCCAAAGTACCAACGCTCTTACCAGTTTGGAGGTCACTTGCCACGGTCTGGATGTTGGTCATCATAAACTGGTAGCCACCCAAGATCAGAGCCATCATCACAACAGCCATGATGGGTGAGCTTGCCGTAGCGGCCAAAATCATACCGGGGATAACCATGCAGCCACCCACACAGATGGCGCACTTGCGAGCGAAGTTAACGCTCTTACCCTTCTTAATCAGCCAACCACTAAACCAGCCACCTGCGATTGAGCCAACAGCTGCACCCACGTAGGGTACCCACGCCGACATCGCAATTTGCTTGATATCCAAGCCAAACACCTCAATCAGGTAGATGGGCAACCAGGTCACGAACATCCACCAAATGGGGTCAAGGAAGAAGCGACCAAGGATAACGGCATAGTTCTTCTTCTCCTTGAAGAGGCGACCGTAGGATTTACCCTTGGTGTTGCTCACAACATTCTCGGGCTGACCCTCAATGATATATTTCTGCTCCTTCTCGGTAATCCAGGGGTGCTCTTTGGGACCTTTCTTGTTGATAATCAACCAAGGCGCAACCCACAGAATACCCAGCGAACCAACCACCACAAAGGTTACTTTCCAACCAAAGGCAATAAAGAGTACGGGGATGATAATGGGAGCCAAAATGGAGCCTGCCGAAGCAGCTGCACCAAAGATACCCTGCGCCAAAGCACGCTCCTTCTGGGGGAACCACTCGGCATTAGACTTGGTGGTACCGGGCCAGGGACCGGCCTCTCCCAAACCTAACATAACCCTGAAGAAGGTGAGCGATTTGAGACCCGAGGAGAGCGATGCCAATGCATCAGCTGCACCCCAAAGGATGGCCGAAAGGGTGAAACCCTTGCGAGTACCAATCTTATCGTATACCTTACCCGAGAAGAGCTGGCTGATACCATAGGCAATCATAAAGAACATGGTGATTACCGCCAGCCTACTCTTGGCCTGCTTCTGCTGTTCCTCCTGAGGAGCAGTGGTGTCCACCAAGCCGAGGTCTTTGGCAATACCGCCATACTCAATGTAGGTCAGTGTACCATTCTCAGCAACGGTAACATCGTTAGCCTGCAACTCGCGAAGGCCCTCTGCTACGGGCACCAAATAGAGATTGGTGGAGTCAACGTGCGACCACTCGCCTGCGGGCACCTCCACCTTGGTGTTGGCCACCCACATATAGTTGAGTGTACCTCGGTCGAGGTAGTTGATGATGGTTACCACCACAATCAGCGACAGCACCACCCAACGTAAACCTTTTACTTTCATAGTGTTTTATTTCTTTGTTGTTTAGATTTTCAAGAAATCAGCCCTAACAGGCGAGAAGGTGTCAATCAGGATACCCTCCTCCAAGCACACGCAACCGTGGAGCTCATCGGGAGCAACATAGTAGCCGTCGCCAGCCACCAACACCTCTTTCTTGTCGCCAATGGTAAGCTCAAACTTACCGCTTGCTACATAGGTAGCCTGCGAGTGGTAGTGCTCGTGCATTGCGCCCACTGCGCCCTTCTCAAATTTCACTTTAACAATCATCAGCTGACCATCGTAGCCCATAATCTGACGAGTGATACCGGGGCCGGGATTCTCCCAAGCCATCTGACTTTCGATCTGGAAAGTTTCGCTTCTTGTTTTCATTGTACTTAAACTTTTAATTAATGTTATGTTTGATATATTATTGTTTGTTTGCACTTTACATCACAGCCCATGCACCGTTCCACTTGTAGGTTTTACCCTCTGCTTTCACCTTGTGCGCACCCTCGGTGGTGAGGTTCGAGAGGCAGTAGGTCCTGCTCTGGCCACCCACGAAATCAACCCTCACGATAGTGTACTGCTCATTGTCGAGCAACACTACAACCTCCTTAACCGATGCCTTGGCATTAGCGGTTTTCTCCACCTGGAGATTATACACGCCATGGCTCTCGATAGTCGAAACAAAGGTGTGGTTAGCGGCCTTCTGGCGCAAGAGGTAACCACCATCGGGACGCAGGTTGAAATCGGGGTCGTTAGCACCGATGCGCACCATCTTCATCTCCGTAGCAGGAGTGGTAGCGGTGGAGATGCTATAAAACCTATCGGCCTGCAAGAAGGTAAAGCAAGTTGTTGCACTCTGCTCGTTGCGGCCCTCGGCCTCCACCCAGAGGTACTGATAGCCGTTAGCCACGCCAAGTGTTGACATCGAAGTCAGTGCCTTGGTGTAGGGGAAATTAAGGCTCACCATATGACCGTTGTAGTAGAAAGGAAGGTCGTAGATGTGTTCTTTGTCGCTCTCCAAGCGGAACACGTCCAAAATCATGGGGTACTGCAACCACTCAACGTCGTCGTAGATCACCGTGCGGTGCATCTTCACGCCCTCGGCAGCAGCATTCTCCTTGGCCGAAATGATGCTGGCCTTGTCACCTGCCTCGAAGTAGTAGATGTCGGAGTGGTGCTCGGACGACACCTTATAATTGCCATTGAAATGCGACTTACCATCCACTGCCACAGTATTGTGAGCGATGGTCTGCATTGCAAATGTCTTGTTCTCACGGGTGTAGTGACCCTTATATTTAGCTTCGATATTGAGGAACCTCGATGCGCCATAGTCGGGCAACACAACATTGTCGTTATCATAGTAGGAGATAACGAGCTTGTCGTAGTGACCGTGCGAAAGGCCGTGGGAGGTTGCTTTGAGCGTGAGTGCGCTGTTTACATCGGGGCGAGTGGAGCGAATAACTCCAATACCACCCTGCTTGCCATCGGCACCGTCGCCATACATCTTGCTTGTATATTTGATAGGCTCTGACTTACCTGCTGCAATATCACGAGCAACAGCATAGCCAGCATCGCAGGGGATGAACTTCTTCTGATAGGTTTGTGCCACATCAAGCAACATGGGGTTACCGTAGGCGTTGTAGGCAATATCCACAGCGAAGATCAACTCCTGGCAGTCGAGCTGTTTGGTCAGCGCGTCGTTGAATTTCATAAACACGCCATTGTAGTTGAGCTGTGTGAGCGCGCCAACAGCCTTCGAGAGAATAGCATCACGATAGCCAAAGATCTTCACCTCGGGGAGGTTGTTGTCGATACACTGCGCAAAGAGCATCATGGGCCAAATGGCATAACGGAGATAGTATGCACCCTCGGTGTAGTAGCCATCGGGCGAGAGGAGGTTATCCAACTGCATGATGAAACCACCATTCGTACCCGTCTTGTCGGAACCATAGAGGGCCTTATCCACATAGTCATCATCGCCCATAACCATACCAATCATACCCACAGCAGCGGTTGCCCAGGTGCCGTGGTTGTGCATCAGGTTGAAGGTACGGTTATTTGCAGGATTCTCCTTGGTGCCATCCATTACAAAGTCGGCATAGGGGCGGAAGAACTCACGCTCCAACTTCTCGCGCTTCTCGGGTGCGATGTAGTCATACACACAGTCGTAGGCGATGGAGGTGTGGACCAACCATACACACTCGTTGAGAGTCTGCCAGAATATCCTACCAGGGGTTTTCGACAAGGTTACGGGGTGAAAGCCCAGCGAGGGGTAGAGTTCGGCGTAGGCATCCAAAATGTCGACCACCTTCTGCGCATAGACCTCCTTGCCGGTGAGCTGCCACGCGATACCGCAGTAGTACATCACATAGTAATTGTCTTTGTGTTTCTCGTGGGTGTAGCCACCGCCACCATCCTGGGGCACGGGGACCACAATCTCCTCATTGAGTGCACGATCGGCCTCGGCAAACACCTCGGCTACCGAGGCGTCAAAGTCGGCATTAGTACCAAGAGCTGCACGCATCTCGGCCACTCCTTCAGGAGTGAGCAACAAACAAGGGTGTTGTTTCTGACCAAAGGCCAAAGCGGTCAGCGCAAGGGCTGCCAGCGTTCCTATCAGTTTTTTCATCATCTATCTTTTATTCAGGTTAATCTCTCTATCTTACAGTGTGCGGTTTGCCACGATGCGTCCCGAGTTGGTTAGCTTACATCCCTTCACAACAATCTTCTCCCAGGGGGTGTCGTCCAAACGAATGGATGCGCCACCTCGGCCACTATCCACAAAACGACAATCGGTCACAGTGAGGTCCTGCACACCAATGGCACGCAGTGCACTGCCCCTACCCCTGTTGCACACGTTGCGGAACTCGCAGTCGTCAATCACAACACAAGGGCCACCCGTACTCTCGTCGCTACCACCACGGTAGATGTTCACGCCAAGGCCCAATAAGTTTTCAAACACACAACCACGAATGGTGATGTTTTCGGCGTTGTAGCGACCGATATCCTCCCTCTCAGCACCATAGTCAATGGCGTTGCCGGAGATGTCATGGAAGTAGCAATCCTCTATCACAATGCAGTCTGAGAAGGTATTTTGTGCACCTCGCACGGCAAAGTTGGTGCTCTCGCCAAAATCATAGAAGGCACAACCCTTAACCTCCAAGAGGTAGGGCTTAATCATTCCCTCAGCGGTGGTGATGGCGTGGCGGGCACCTGCTGTACCAATGGCCAACTTACCGCTAAAATCGAGGTTGTATACTTTGAGGCTACCACCGTCAACAATGGTCACAAGGCTCGACTTTTTGCTACCTGCAAAGCTCACCACGGGGTTTGCGCTCACGCCCTCTGCTGCACGAAGAGTGAGCGCAGTGGCAACACTCAGGCTCTTTTTGAGCGGATACTTACCCTCTGCGAGCACAATTACATCGCCCTCCTGGGCATCTTTCACAGCCATTTCAAGTTCCTCGGCCGAGGTTACTTCCACAGTGCGGTCCTCTGCAAGTGCATCATTCTGTGGTACAGAGTACCAGCCGGCACCCCTACCCTCACGCATCTTCTCCACGTCGATCTCGGGCATATTCACCTTGCCATTCACAAAGCCCTTCGTGTCAACCCTACGGCCCAAATCAACCTTGTTGTTACGGAAAGTGATACCATTCGTGCGGTCAAAGATTTATATGATATTTTCTTCCGGCATAATCTGAGTATGAAGAATGCAATAGAGAAGGCGGAATCAGAAGTCCCGCAAATTCCGGAAGTGATTGAATTTCTGGATTTCATCAAAAGTTCCAAACGGGGCATTCTGACCGGCAACCGCGGCTCCCGCCGGGCTTGACCG
>JAFYRC010000161.1 GCA_017547065.1 Tidjanibacter sp. | reverse complement strand
GGTGTGGGCGGGGATAGTGAGTTTCTCATCCTGCTCACCGTCGGAGTGGACATTCATCTCCTTCTCCACCACCGAAATGCTTGTGCTCTCCATTACACGTTTCATAAAGAGCACCACTGCCATAATCAGACCCACCTCAATAGCGATGGTGAGGTCGAAGATTACGGTCAAGAGGAGGGTTACGAAGAGGACTGCGATGTCGCCCCTCGATTGGCGGCACATCGAGCGAATGGTCCTCCAACCACTCATATTGTAGGACACCACAATCAGCACACCCGCCAAGCAGGGCATAGGAATGTAGCCCACGGGGCCACCCAGCAGCAGGAGCACCAGCAAGAGTACCACAGTGTGGACAATACCCGCAATGGGGGTACGACCACCGTTGTTGATGTTGGCCATGGTACGTGCGATTGCGCCGGTTGCGGGGATACCGCCGAAGAAGGGAGTCACAATGTTGGCAATACCGTTACCGATAAGCTCGGTGTTGGAGTTGTGACGGTCGCCCACCACACCGTCGGCAACCATAGCCGACAGAAGGCTCTCGATGGCACCCAGAATGGCAATGGTGAAGGCCGAAGGCAACACAGCCTGGGCTGTGGAGAAGAAGGTCTCACCCTCGGCAAGTGCGGGGATGCGGAAGGTGGGAAGACCCTTGGGAAGCTCATAGAGGTCGCTGATGGTCTTGATCGAATCGACGCCTGCGAACTCACGCAACACCCAGCATACAAGGGTCATTATGATGATTGCCAACAACGAGCCGGGCACCTTTTTCGAGATGCGGGGAGTGTAGACAATGATGAGGATGCTCAACACGCCCACCAACAGAGCCCACCAGTTGATGTTGCCGATGTTCTGGAAGTAGCACACCCACTTGTCGATGAAGTTGGCGGGCACCTTCTCGATACCCAGGCCGAAGAGGTCGTTCATCTGGGTGGAGAAGATGGTGATTGCGATACCGCCCGTGAAGCCCACAATGATGGGATAGGGCATAAACTTGATGACACTACCGAAGCGGAACACGCCCATTGCAATCTGCATCAAGCCCGCCATAATGGTGGCAATGGCAAGGCCCGCAAGACCAAACTGCTGAATGATGCCGTAGACAATTACGATGAAGGCACCCGTGGGGCCACCAATCTGCACCTTTGTACCACCGAGAGCGGAGATGAGGAAACCGGCAATAATGGCGGTTACAAGACCCTCTGTGGGGCCCACACCCGAAGCGATACCGAAGGCGATAGCCAGGGGAATGGCCACGATGCCGACGATGACGCCAGCCATCAGGTCTTTGGTGAATTTCTGTTTGTTGTAGCCTTTGAGAGTCTGGATCAAGCGCGGACTAAAATCGATCGTAAAGGGTCGCTTGGACGCCTTGGAAGATGTTGCGTTGGCCATTGCTAAAAGTTTGAGTGTCAGGGAGGACCTTCCTCCCAAGTTTGAGTTATTAAAAATTCTTAAAAATTACGCCACAAAGATATATTATTTTGTGTGTCGATGTTCTCCAAGTTGCGATTTTTTTTGAAAACCCCGAAAATTGCCATATCTTTGCAACTTGTAAAGTTGTGTTTACACGAAAAAATCAAAATAGAGTATGAAAAATCTCAGAATTATGCTCACGCTCCTCATGTCGATGTTGGCAGTAGGAGCCTCGGCACAAGCAACACGCACAAAGTGGATCACCACCGCCAACGACCTCGGCGAGGGACTCTACGAAATCAACGTAACAGCCTCCATTCCCGAGGATTTGCACATCTACGCACTCGGCGATCTGGGTGGCTACAACCCCACCACCATCACCGTTCAGCCCGCCAAGAAGTTGGAGGTTGTAGGCGAGGTTACCCCCTCTCGTGAGCCTCACAAGTACTACGACGAGGTGTTCAAAATGGAGATGGGCGACTACTCCGGTGAGGTAACCTTCACCCAGCAGGTACGCTCTCGCAAGGCCGGCCAGGAGCTCAAAGTGCTCATCGAGTGGCAGGAGTGCACCAACCAGACCTGCCAGATGGGCGAGGTGGAGCAGAGTGTGGTACTCGACGGCTCGGTAGCAGGCAAAGCCAAAAAGGAGAAGGCAACCGTAGCTCCCGCAGAGGAGGCAGCAGTTGTGGCTCCCGCAGAGGAGAAGGAGGCTGCTCCCGTGGCCGACGGTAACTTCTGGAGCATCATCATTGAGGCAATCCTCTGGGGCTTCGCAGCGTTGCTCACCCCTTGTGTGTTCCCCATGGTACCCATGACCGTGTCGTTCTTTATGAAGGGCTCGGAGAACAAAGGTTTGGCCAAGTTTAAGGCCACAATGTATGGTGTCTTCATCGTGGCACTCTACACCCTCCCCATTGCCGCCCTCATCCTCATCACCAAGCTCGTGGGTGGCGATGCCGTAACGGCCGACATCTTCAACTGGCTTGCTACACACTGGCTGCCCAACATCGTATTCTTCGCCGTGTTTATGATCTTCGCCGCATCCTTCTTCGGTGCGTTCGAGATTGTGTTACCCTCGAAGTTGGTTAACAAGAGCGACGAGAATGTGGACAAGAAAAAGGGCCTCGGTGGTGTATTCTTCCTTGCCCTCACCCTCGTGTTGGTTAGCTTCTCCTGCACCGGCCCCATCGTGGGTAGCGTGCTGATCAAGGCAACCCAGGGCGAGGTACTCACCCCCATCTTTGCAATGTTGGCCTTCTCGTTGGCCTTCGCACTCCCCTTCGTATTGTGCGCCCTCTTCCCCGGCTTGCTCGGCAAGATGCCCAAGAGCGGTGGTTGGCTCAACTCGGTGAAGGTTGTGCTCGGTTTCGTGGAGGTTGCCTTGGGCTTCAAGTTCCTCTCCACCGCCGACCAGGTTTACCACTGGGGCTTGCTCGACAGGGAGGTTTACCTTGCAATCTGGATTGTGGTGTTCACCATGTTGGGCTTCTACCTGCTCGGTAAGCTCAAATTCAAACACGACTCGGAGGTTAAGTACATCAGCACCCTCCGTCTGGCGTTGGCAATTGGCGTATTCACCTTTGTAGTATATATGGTACCCGGCATGTGGGGTGCACCTCTAAAAGCCCTCTCGGGTTACCTTCCCCCTATGCAAACTCAGGACTTTGTACTGGGTGGTGAGAGCTCGACCGGCAACGTTGTTAGCGTACAGAACAGCGAGGAGTTCGGTAGCGTTAAGTATGGCGACTTCCTCGAATTGCCCCTCGGTCTGAAAGGATTCTTCGACTTGGAGGAGGCCAAAGAGTATGCTGCAAAAGTGGGCAAGCCCATCTTCCTCGACTTCACCGGCCACGGTTGCGTTAACTGCCGTGAGATGGAGGCACGAGTGTGGAGCAACCCCACCGTGAAGGCCAAGTTGGAGAACGACTTTGTGATTTGCGCCCTCTATGTGGACGACAAAAAGCAGGTTGCCAAGGAGGACTGGGTGACCACCAGCAATGGTAAGGTGCTCAAAACCCTGGGTAAGATCAACTCCTACTTCGCACTGGAGCAGTTTGGTGCCAACGCACAGCCCCACTACGTTATCCTCGACGCCGAGGGTAATCAGCTGGGCGACGCTCGTGGCTACGACCTCGACGTGGAGGCATTTGTGGAGTGGATGGACAAAGGACTCAAATAGAGAACTATTGGCTATTGGCCAAAAAAAGAGAGGTGCAAATCTGCACCTCTCTTTTTTTGTTATCTTTTAAGGTAATCGGCGATGGCTTGGTAAGCGGGCAGGGAGATGTAGTCGTTGAGCGTGTTGCTCGCCTGCGGATTGGAGGCCAGGCGCACGATGACCATATCGGCTGCGGGGTCGATGTAGATGGCCTGACCGTGAACTCCTCGAGCCATATAGGCTCCATTGGCATTATTACTCACCCACCACATATTGCGGTAGCTCCACCCGGGGAGTTTCTTGCCATAGTCGGAGGCCGCGAAGGGAGCCACATCGCTACCAAAGCGGATGTCGTCAATCACCTCCGAGGGAATAATCTGCTTGCCATACCACCTACCGTTCTGCAACACCATCTGGCCAAAGCGGGCCAAGTCGCGCAGGGAGGCATTCAGGCCACCACCCGCAAAGGGTACACCCTGCGCATCCACCTGATAGTAGGCGTCCTGCTCCATGCCCATACGGCCCCAAATGCGGCTCTGCAACTGCTCGGCGACACTGCGTCCGCCAACCCTCTCCACAATCCAGCCCAACACGTCGGCATTGACCGTGCGGTAGCCGAAACGCTGGCAATGGGTGCCCTCCTTACGCACCGTGCGGAGGTAGTCGTGGTAGCCCTGCGAGGTACCTGCGGGATGTTCAATCATGGGATTACCAGCCGCCGAGAAGTCCCAAATTTCGGCTTTGGGATCGGTGTACTCCTCGGAGTAGCGTATGGCGGTGGTCATATCCATCACCTCCCTCACGGTGGCGTCGCCAAAGCCACTGGCAGCCAGTTCGGGGATGTAGTAGCTCACGAGCTTCGTGGGGTCCAGGCGCCCCTCGGCAACGAGTGCGGCGGCCAGGGTGCCCGTGAAGGACTTCGTTACGGACATCACGGCGTGGACTCCATTCTCGGTGAGGTTGTCGAAGTAGCGTTCATAGACCACACGTCCCTTGTGGAGAATGAGAATGCCGTCGGCAAAGTTAAGCTCCAACGACTCGCGCCACGTAATGGGCTCGGTCTGACCGAGGGGTATGAAGGTCAGGCGGTCGATGTTGGCCATATCGAGCCGATAGCGGAAGGGGGTGATTTTGGTGGTGTTGTTGCGTGGCACATTGGTGGTGGGCAGATACTGCCTCATGTGACACACGCTGTAACGCAGGGCCGGAAAGTCGAAGAAACTACCATCACGCGCCGAAGGACTCTGCCCAAAGAGCGAATAAAGGGAGAAAGTCATAGCTGTAAGTATTGCAATACGTTTCATGGTTAAATTGGTTGATTGGCAGAAACACAATGCAAATAATGGGCCAGAATTGAGAATTGAGAATTGAGAATGAGCAGAGAGGGCAGAAAGGGCAGGAAAGGGCAAGAAAGGGCAGACAATT